>VGSF01000039.1 GCA_016875165.1 Deltaproteobacteria bacterium | reverse complement strand
TTAACACCCCCACCCTAACCCTCCCCCATCCAGGGGGAGGGAATTAGGGAGCCCCCCAAGTATCCCCCCTCCCCTGGCGGGAGGGGGTTGGGGGGAGGGGGATAAAAAAGGAAATTCCTATACAATCAAGTTATAAGTTGCCAGTTTTACCCTTTAACTCGAAACCCGAACCCTGTAACTCGTAATCTTTTTATCGCTTCTCTTTTACATACCGGCGAATGGCCTCGAACTGACTTTCACCATCAAGTCCGGCCTCAGCCAATACTTTGTCCGCCTGCCCGCTTCCCAGATAATGGCCTTTCTGGAAGGCGTGCATGGTCATCCGCCGCCCAAAATCAGAAAGGATCCAGCGGTGCATCGTGGGGAGCGTAAAGCCGGTAATCCCCATGGCTTCCTTAGCCAATTCATTCGGGAAGATCTTCTCCTGCTCAGGGCGCGGCAAAAGATCGAAGAGTTCGGCGCTGGCCACATAATAAACCTTAAGGTCAAATCCTTCCCTTTGCAACAGGGGCAGGGTTGTTTCAATAAAGGCATAGGTCACTTCGCTTCCCTGCAGGACTATCGTTCCATCTCTATGTTTTTGGGTACTTCTTAAAAGATAAACACCTTTGCGGGCCTCAATGGGCGGGGCCAGGCCCAAAGCCTGACGATCAATGATTTTTTCTGTAGGCCGGGTCACAAACGGGGCAATGATTGCCGGTCTTTTGACCAGGGCAGCGGAGAAAAGCGTCCAAATTTCCTGGGGGTCCCAGGGGGTGAGGGTAAGCATCGTTCCCGGGGGAAAGTTCTCCTGGAAAAGTTGAAGAGCCTGAGGATCTGCATGGGTCGGTCCATCTTCCCCGGTTTTTAAACCGGCATGGGCGCAGATCAGCACAAAGGGGCGGTATGGCTCCGGGGCGATGGCCTGCCTGGCCTGGTTGCCAATGGCATGCAGGCGGGCAGCGATGTGCCCTAAGGGAGCAATGAAAGCCCCGTAAGAGGAGCCAACCCCGATATGGCGCCCATAGGTAGAGAGGCCGGAGAGGATGCCGGCCATGGCATCTTCGCAGATGCCTCCTATGGAAAGTAAACGCGCCCCTGGATTGGTAGCGGCATTGTAGTAACCTTCAGGGAAGCCCTGGGCCGCAATATTTACGCTGGTGGAAGCGAGCAGGTCAGCAGAAGCCGCCAACAGGGCGCCGTTGCTCACTTTATTATAATAATGCAGAGCGCGGCCCAGCTCTCCCCGCAGGGTGGTGGTTTTCCCCGGAGTTAACAGGAGTTCTTGGGGAATAGTCTCAGCGGTTTGAGCCGCGGTGTCGTAGATGGCCTGAACGAAAGGAGCTTTCGGGCGGGGTTGACGGTTTCGGCTATTGAGACGATCGCGGGCATGGCCAAGCCTCTGCGCCAGAGCTTCGGCGGTTAAACGGTTTTTTTCGAGGGCCTGGCGGATGACCAGCAGGGCCTCCCAGAAGCATGCTTCAAGAATCTCTTTGGCCTGACCGCCCTGGCAACGTTGTTGGCCGGGTTCGCAGCCGGGTAGAACTCCTCCTGTTTGTTCAAGCAGGGGGCGGACCGCTTGATAAAAACCATCGACGCAAAGGTTATGCCCGGCGCCATGGGAGGCTCTTCCCTCTATTCCGTATTGCCAGCCTTTTTTCGTTTGATAGACGATTGCCGTAGGTTGGTGGTTGTCTAATTTAAGGGCGAGCGTTTGGGCGGCATGAATTTGCCCTAAATCTAAGCCGTCCGGGACGAGAATTGTGTTCCAATCATGGAAATAAGCAAACTCCGAGGGATCCCATTGGACATATTCACCGGGAATATCTTGCACGCGGCAAACGCGGTTGGAGTCAATCGAAGCCTGGTTCCAGTCCACATGCAAAATGGCGTTTTTTAAGGAAGCTGTGCCGGCAGCGGCCATGGCCTCGCTGACCCGGCCCGGGGTTAAGCCTCCTTCCCCTTCCACAATGTGCACCCGCGGCGGATCCTGGTAATAATCCTCCGCCCCAAAGGCCAAGCCGAGAGAGGAAGCCATGCCCACTCCCGAAGCCCCGGTTGAAAGGCGGATGAAGGGTGTGGCCGGAGTTGGATGGCCATCAAGCGGTTTGGCCTTGAACTTTTCAAATAGCGGGGTTTGGGCAATCGGGTTGCGGCGGAACCCGAGAAGATCCTCCAGGCGGAGCTGGTGCCGCTCTTCTGCGGGGAGAAGTTCGGGGGCGCCAATCCGCAAGACTTCGTTGCGCAAAGCCCACATGGCGTAAAGTCCCAGGGCTTTGTGCCCGGCGGCATAGGATATGATGTCGGCATCCTGGCGGTCAGGATTGCCGGCATCATAGTCCAGAGATCCAAAAACGATGCCGGCGACCAGCCGCCCGGAGGATATGGATCCGCCTGGATGGCCTGAGGTGGGAACATAGTTATAAAGCAGAGCGCATAAGGAGCGGTAGATCAAGTCAAGGGTTTCAAAATGCTCTTTTTCCGTGTCCGAAATAGGGTGGCCTTCGGCCTTCATCATTTGGGTTATATCGGCATAAATCGCTCTTCTGGGTCCGAGTTTAAAAGCCATGGTTTGCTCCTTTTTCTTCGGTAATCAAGGACTTGAAACAGTATATAGCGTCCCCTTCAGTTTTTCCATAATTTTCCTGCGGCGCTCGTTCAATTTCTTTCCCCCGGCCCCTTGAACCCTTGACCCCAAGACCCCTTTGAAAAAATGGTTTATTATCTTGATCTGCCCGTAGATTTAATGATAGGCTCCTTTATAATTTATTCGGGTTCAGGAGTGAAGCAATGGAAAAACCTGGGTTTAAAGACGTTCTAATTGCCAAGCGGCAGATCCGCCCGCATCTATCACGAACACCTCTGCACAGTTATCCGGCGATTAACTCCCTGGTAGGCGCCGAAGTGTACATCAAGCATGAAAACTATCAGCCGATTGGAGCCTTCAAAGTCCGGGGCGGAATCAATCTGATCTCTCAACTTACCTGCGAAGAGCGGTCACGGGGGGTGATTACCGCCTCAACCGGGAACCACGGACAGTCCGTGGCTTTTGCTGCCCGATTATTTGGGGTCAACGCCGGCATTGTCGTCCCTGAAAAGGCCAACCCGGGGAAGGTGGCTGCCATGCAGGGCATGGGGGCCGAAGTGATCTTTTACGGAGCGACCTTTGATGAGGCCAAATTGCACTGCGAAGCCCTGGCAGAGAAACATGGCTATCGCTACATCCACTCCGGAAATGAGCCTCTGTTAATTGCGGGTGTGGCCACTTTGGCGCTGGAGATGCTGGAAGACCAAACCGGTTTACAGGTTATCATCGTGCCCATCGGCGGGGGGAGCGGAGCGGCAGGGGCTTGCATCGTGGCCCGGGCCATCAACCGGGACATTCGGGTCATCGGGGTCCAGTCCGAAGCGTCGCCGGCCGCCTACGAGTCCTGGCGGCAAAGGAGATTAGTGGAAGCTCCTAACCGCACCTTTGCCGAAGGGCTGGCCACGGGCACCGCCTTTGCGCTACCCCAGGCGATTCTCTGGGAAGGTCTGGATGCTTTTGTGCTCTTGCCTGAAGAGGAAATTCTGCAGGCTATGGTGTGGATGGTGGCGCGGGCGCATACGCTAACCGAAGCAGCCGGGGCAGCCTCTCTGGCTGCGGCCTATAGACTTCGTAATGAACTGAAGGGGAAAAAGGTGGGAATCGTGTGCTCTGGAGGGAATACATCTCTTAAGCATTTACGGCAGGCCCTTAACTCGGCCAAAGAAGAGTGACCTGAATTTAAATTAATTTGGACACAGATTTTCACGGATAACCGCAGATAATTATTTCTTTTTATTTTATCCTAATAGTCTGTGTTCATCCGTGTCCAATAAGGAAAATCCTATACAATTCAATTATAACCCAGCCGACGCAGAGCCCGGGGATCCTCACGCCAGTTTTTCTCCACTTTCACCCAGAGTTCCAAAAAAACTTTTGCTCCGAGTAAAGCCTCAATTTCTTCGCGGGCCAGGCGGCCGATCTCTTTAAGCATCCGCCCTTTTCCCCCGATCAGAATGCCTTTCTGGGTTTCCCGTTCCACCTGGATGGCGGCCTTGATCACGATCAAATTTTTCTCTTCCTGTTCTTTAAAATCTTCAATCACCACGGCCGTAGCATAAGGAATCTCTTCCCGGGTCAAGCGGAATATTTTTTCCCGGATCATTTCCGCTGTCAGGAAACGTTCGGACAGGTCTGTAATCATATCCTCCGGGAAAAGGCTGGGTCCTTCGGGCAAAATTTTAAGCAGCTCGGCCACGAGGATTTCCACTCCGTCGCCCCGCAGGGCAGAGATGGGAATGATTTGTTCAAAGGGACGGAGGCGGGAATAATGCTCCATTATCGGGAGAAGGTCCCCTTTGGAAATCAGGTCGATTTTGTTTATAAGCAGGAAGACGGGTTTCTTTGCCTGGTTCAGAGTTTTTAGGATGAAATCATTTTCCTCGTTGTGGGGACGGTCGGCTTCGATCAAGAAACACACCACATCCACCTCGTTATAGGTGGCCAGAGCAACCCTGACCATGGCCTGATTGAGCTTGGACCGCGACTGGTGGATCCCGGGGGTATCCAGAAATAAGATCTGGCCGCCGGGGTGGTTCTTGATCCCCAGAATTCGGTTGCGGGTGGTCTGGGGTTTGTCAGATATGATGGCTATTTTCTGGCCCAGCAAAAGATTGAGCAAAGTGGACTTGCCGGCATTGGGCCGGCCGATGATGGAAACGAACCCGGATTTAAAGCCCTGTTTTTTTTCGCCCTCACTCATTGGTTTCCTTTGTTGTATCAATTTAGCGGTTTGGAAAAGTGGTTTTACCACCTTTGTTGAGGTCCGGGGGTCTGGGTGGAACGCGCCGGAATCATCGGCCGGGTTTCCGCTTGGCCACGAAGAACCACGGTCGTTTCCGCCGGAGGAGGCGGGGGGCGTTTTCCCCGCCCCACCCGAGAAGAAATCAGCGCCTTATGATTCCAAGCGGGCCGCCCAGGCCCCCGGACCATGGATTCCCTCTGACCTTACTCCCCACCTCTTTTCAAAGGACTAAAGCGTTACCCTTTGTTAAAATTTCATTTTTTGGAGGGTTCTTTTGGCTGCCCTCTGCTCGGCCTCTTTCTTGCTCTTTCCCGCCCCCACTCCAGCAACTTTATCCCGGATTAGAACTTTTACGCCGAAAACCTTATCATGGCCAGGCCCGAACTCCTTGACCTGCAGGTAGCGGGGGGTGGCTTTGAGAACTTCCTGGGAGACTTCCTGCAGCCTGGTTTTGAAATCCTGGTCGAATCCCTCCTCTTCAGCCGATTCCAGATAAAAAGCAAAAAGCCCGGAAATTACCTTAAAGGCCTTCTCAAACCCTCCATCCAGATAAACCGCGGCCAGCAGGGCTTCCAGGGAAGCGGCCAGAATCGAGTTTTTTTGCCTTCCGCCGGTCATCTCCTCGCCCTTGCCCAGCAAGAGGTATTCCCCCAGAGCCAGTTCTTTGGCCATCTTGGCCAGCCGAGCCTCATTGACCACAGAGGCGCGCAGACGGGAAAGATTTCCTTCGGAGAAATCGGGATGGCGCTCCATGATCAGGTGGCTGATGACCAGGTCGAGGACAGCATCGCCCAGGAACTCCATTCGTTCATTGTCCAGGCCGCCGGCTTCAAGGTTTTCGTGGACAAAAGACTTGTGCCGTAATCCTTGATTGAGAAGATCAAGGGATTTGAAGCGGTAATTAATCTTTTTCTGGAGCGTCTTCAGCGCTTTTTTTCGGTCATTATCAGCCACAGAGATTACCGAGAACACGAAGTCATAAATAAAGGATCATCTCCAAATTAGTCGATCAAATTTTTAATGAAAGCCTGCCAAGGGCGCGGAAGGAAAGGCAGATTGCGCCGCAAGCATCGGCGGGATATTCCCTTTCCATAAACCCCCTGCTTGCCTTCCGCAAAGCGCAGCGGGGGCGGGGAAACAAAGCTTCGAAGAAATTGCAAATCCCCCCGCCACAGCTATGGAGAGATATGGGCCTCATGATTGCAAGCAATATGACTTTCCCTCCGTGCCCCTGAAATAACTGGCCATTTTAAATATGCCAGCTCCTTGGCGCTCAACTAATACGAGCGTAATAAATTTCTTTACAAGTCATTGCGAGCCCAGGGGGCGCGGCAATCTCATTCTTCATGGGATTGCTTCGTCGTTCCACTCCTCGCAATGACAGGTTATTTAATGCGTCGGTATTAATTTGGAGATGACTCCTAAATAATAAGGTACAAGGCCATCAGGTAAACACGTTAAGCGCTTTGTACTTCTGCCCCTGCGGCGGGGAAAAGTACCTTCCCAAAAACTTTTGCCCCGCGCACTTCCATTATCTCAACGTCCAATTCCTGGTTGATGAATTCATCTCCGCCCTGGATGAGAACGGGGATATAATTGCGGGAATAACCTTTAAGCAATCCGCTTTCCCGGTCCCTTTTGCTTTCGACTAAAACTTTAAGCTGCTTGCCCTGAAAAGAGCCGTAAAAAATTTTTCGTTTCTCTTCACTCAACGCTCTCAACGCCTGGCAGCGTGTTTTCATAACCTGAGAGGGGATTTGCCCGGGAAAGTCTACGGCTGCCGTGCCCTTCCTTCTGGAAAAAGGAAAGACATGAAGATAAGCGATCGGAAGATTTTCGAGCAGGCTTGCCGTATTCCTGAAAGCCTTTTCGTCCTCTCCCGGAAAACCCGGGATTACATCCACGCCAATGGCCAGGTCTGGAATGGCCCGCTTGAGAGCGTACACTAAATCGGCGAAGAAAGCGGCGGAATAATTGCGGTTCATTCTTTTAAGGAGGCCATCATCTCCGCTCTGTAGCGGAATATGCAGATGCGCGCAAATTTTTCGGGAGTCAGTTAGGTGTTCGATCAGGAGCGGAGTAAACTCTTTCGGCTCGATAGAGCTTAAACGGATCCGGGTATTAAAAGTTTCCCGTTCAAGCGTTTGCAGCAGGTGCAGCAGGGAAATAGGGGGAACCAAATCTTCTCCATAGGCTCCGAGGTGGATGCCGGTGAGGACGATTTCTTTAAAACCCCGGGCAGAGAGCTCCCCCGCTTTTGAAAGAGTATCTTGCAGAGGAAGACTGCGGCTCCTCCCCCGGGCATAGGGCACAATGCAATAGGAACATAAGGAGTTGCACCCGTCCTGAACTTTTAGATAAGCGCGGGTCCGTTCAGGAAATAAGGGGAGTCGGCCATCTTTAAAAGACAATGGTTCTTCTGCCGGAGTTGAAAGAACCCGCGCTTCCCCGGCTCCTTTTCCTGAGGCAACGATCTCAGGAATGTTCTTTCCGGCGCTTATGCCCACGACAAAATCGACTCCGGGAATGGCTTTAAGGTTTTCAGGAGAAACCTGGGCGTAGCATCCTGTGACGATGACTTGAGCCGCTGGATTCCTGGCAATGGCCCGGCGGATGAGCTGGCGGGATTGATAGTCTGTTTTTTGGGTTACCGTGCAGGTGTGGATGACGTAAACATCGGCGGCCTGGTGGAACGGAATAATCGTATGGCCTTTAGCCGAAAGCTCGGCGGCCAGAGAGGCGGCATCGCTTTGGTTGGCCTTGCAGCCTAAGGTAGGCATAGCAATCTTTAAAAAGCTTCTTCGATCCATCCCCCGCCTAAAACCTCATCTCCCCGGTAAAAAACCACGGCCTGTCCCGGCGTTACGGACTTTTGGGGTATTTTAAAATCCACTTTTACTTTTCCTTCCTCCAAAGGGGCAATGAGCGCCGGAGCCCCCGGATGACGGTAACGAATCTGCGCTGAAGCTTCCATTTTTCCTTTTGGTTGGGCAAAGGAAATCCAGTTCACTCGGTAAGCGATAAGGCCATTGGCCAAGAGTTCTTCTTTTTTACCGGCGACCACGCGGTTTTTCCCGGTATCCAGGGCCAGAACATAATAAGGGTGAGGGCTGGCGATGCCCAGGCCGCGCCGCTGCCCGATGGTGTAAGAGTAAAGGCCGCGATGAAAACCCAATATTTTCCCCTGGCGGTTGACAATCTCCCCGGGCCGGGATAACTCTTTCCCCTTTCTATCTTCCACAAACCCCCGGTAGTTGTCATCCGGGATAAAACAAACTTCCTGGCTTTCTGCTTTCCTGGCCACTCTTAGCCCCAGTTCGCCGGCCTGCTGCCGGACTTCTTCTTTAGTTTTTTCTCCCAGAGGGAAAAGCACCCTGGCCATCTGCTCCTGGGTCATTGAAAAAAGAAAATAAGATTGATCCTTGCGGCGATCTTTCCCCCGTTTGAGCAGATACCTCCTGGGCAAGGGGGCTAATTCAATTCGGGCATAATGACCCGTGGCCAGGGCTTTGGCTCCCAGTTCCTCGGCTTTGTTGAGCAGGAGCCTGAACTTGATCCGATCGTTGCAGCGAATGCAGGGGTTGGGAGTCCGCCCTCTTAAGTATTCATCGACGAAATAATCCACCACTTCTTCGGTAAAAGCCTGGCGCAGGTTGATCACGTAATGGGGTATGCCGATTTGATCAGCCACCCGGCGGGCATCGCGGACGTCTTCCGGGGAACAGCACCGGCCGAAGTCTCCCCGGCCGTCTTGCTTTCGTTCAAAGAGGTGCATGGTCAGGCCGATGACCTCGTATCCTTCGTTTTTTAAAAGGGCTGCGGCTGTTGAGCTGTCCACCCCCCCGCTCATGGCCACGGCCACCCGGCCTTTTTCCTTCGGCAACACTTATTTATCCTTATCTGTGGCCACAGAGCGCACCGAGAACATAGAGATAAAAGACATTTAAAAAATAATGAAATTTTATTTCTCAGCGCCCTCTGCGAACTACTAACGTTCAAACTCTGAAAATTTTGGAAATTTTTTTAATAAGAATTTTTTTTGAATTTATTTACGTTCATCTGTGTTCTAAGTTGTTTTTTGTTCTAAAAATTGTAACACTTTAGCCCTTTGAAAAGAGGTGGGGCGTAAGGTCAGAGGGAATCCATGGTCCGGGGGCCTGGGCGGCCCGCTTGGAATCATAAGGCGCTGATTTCTTCGCGGATGGGGCGGGGAAAACGCCCCCCGCCTCCTCCGGCGGAAACGAGCGGGGTTCTTCGTGGTCAAGCGGAAACCCGGCCGATGCTTCCGGCGCGTTCCACCCAGACCCCCGGACCTCAACAAAGGTGGTAAAAGCACTTTTTCAAACCGCTAAATTGGTACTAAAAATTTAGCTATAGCTCTGTGATCTCTGTGCCCTCTGTGGCTAAAGCATTTTGGTTGCGGCTTTGCCGCGCTGCGTTCTCTGCGGTTAAAAAAATTGTAACAGTTTAGCGATTTGAAAAAATGGTATAAAAGCCTTTGTTTTGGGCCGGGGGTTAGAGCGGAACGCGCCGGAAGCATCGGTTGGGTTTCCGCTTGGCCAGGAAGACAGAAGATCTTTTCCTCCGGAGGAGGCGGGGGTTCTTGCCCGCCCCATATGCGGAGAAATAAGCGCCTTATGATTCCAAGCGTTCCGCTCTGGCCCCCGGCCCCTGGAATCCCTTGGCCTTTACAACACACCTTTTTTCAAAGAGCTAAAGTGTTACAAAAAATTAAGTTTTCCCTGTTGTGATCATCTTATGATAAAGCGGCGACATATCCCTGAGGCGCTTAACTATCCGGGGCAGCGCCTCAACCACGTAATCTATATCCTCTTCTGTGTTATTCCACCCCAGGCTGAAGCGAATGGCGCTCTGGGCGATTTCGTGCGGTATCCCCATGGCCAGGAGCACATGGGAAGGCTCCAGAGACCCGGAAGTGCAGGCCGAACCGGAGGATACGGCAATGCCTTCCAAATCCAAATTTAAAAGCAAGGACTCTCCTTCGATAAATAAAAAACTCATATTCAGGGTATTGGGTAGCCGTTGGGTGGGATGGCCGTTTCGTTTTACATGAGGAACCCGCTTGATGATCTCCTGGTTGAGACGGTCCCGCGAAGCATTGAGATGTATTTGGCGTTTTTGAAAATCCCGCAGGGCAATCTCACTGGCCTTGCCCAGCCCGATGATATAAGGGATGTTCTCGGTCCCGGCCCGGCGGCTGCGTTCCTGGGCGCCTCCGTGGATAAGGGAGGTCAATTTCGTACCCTGGCGGATATACTGGGCGCCAATCCCCTTGGGCGAATAAAGCTTATGGCCGGAGAGGGAAAGAATGTCCACGGGCAATTGTTGCAAATCGATGGGAAGCTTTCCCACAGCTTGCACCGCGTCCGTATGGAAGATCACCCCCTTTTCCCGGGCTACCTCCCCAATCTCCTGCACAGGAAAAATTGTGCCGGTCTCGTTATTGGCGAACATGATGGTAATCAGGATGGTTTCAGCCTTGATGGAACGGCGAAGTTCTTCAAGATCGATCAATCCTTCGCCGTCCACGGGAAGATAGGTGACTTCGTAGCCCATATTCTCCAGAAACTGGCAGGTATGCAGGACGGCATGATGCTCCACCTGGGTGGTGATAATATGCCGCCCTTTTTCCTTAAGGGCAAAGGCCACGCCCTTAATGGCCATGTTATCACTCTCCGTACCGCAGCCCGTAAAGATGATTTCTTCAGGGGAAGCATGCAAAAGGGCAGCAACTTTCTCCCGGGCTTCGTCTAAATATTTTTTCACTTCCCGCCCCGCCCAGTGGATGCTGGAAGCATTCCCGAATTGGTCCCTGAAAAAGGGCATCATCGCCTCCAAAACCTCCGGATGAACAGGGGTGGTGGCGTTATGGTCCATGTAAACGCGCCGCATTGTATGGCTCCTCTTAAATATTCTCGATTCTTCTCCCCAAGGATGGCCAAGAGGGTTTAAGGGTTCGAGAGAGGCAAGGTGGGGAATAGACTGTTCTTTTTCACATGAAGTGGGATTCCATGGCCCGCGGCGGGCAGGCTTTGATGCAAAGTTCGCAGGCGCTGCACTTCCCCGAATCGAATAAAACTTCCATGTTCTTGCGGTTGATGTAGAGAGATCCGGTGGGGCAAACTGCCGTGCAGGCTCCGCAGTGAGTGCATTTATTGTCGTCCCGGGCGATGTCTTTCTCGATTGGCTCCACGACTACGCCGGCTTCGGCCAGGTACTCCATACCTCTTTTAAAATCGGCCTTCGGACCGCTCAACTCCAGGACCATAAAACTTTCCTGCCGGGGCAATACGCTGGCTTTTAGAATGTTGAAGCTCAAGTTGAATTCCTTGACCAGCTTATAGACAATGGGTTTGTTCCAGTTTTCCTTGGAAAAATGGAGAACGATTTTTTTAGAAGTCATAGCCCACCTCCTGAAAAGTATAAATTTAATAGGACGCAGATTTACGCAGATAACCGCAGATAATTATTTTCTTTTTAGTTTATCCTGATAATCTGTGTACATCCGTGTCCAAAAAGGAAATTCCTATACGATATGTTTAAAAATAATATACTTAAGTATTATTGTCAACAACCACCAAGGCCTTCACTTTACAGAATCGCTATTCGTGGCACGGGGTTCGGGCGATGAGCGCGGGCAGCATCGGTCGGGAAAAGCCCTTCCAAAAGTTCTAAACCGTTTCTCTGCAAAATGAGGCGGGGTGTCTTTTCCCGCCCGGTCAATGAAACAATCCGCGCCTCATGCGGCCAATCCCGCCGGGGCGGGACCCGAACCCCGTGCCTGGGAAGGATCATCCAATAAAGAATCATTCTTGGCCACAAAAAGTGAAGGGAGGCAAGCCACCAAGGCAAGTGGGGAATTCCGAATTTAACAGGCCTTGTTTTACTACCTTCTTTGTGTTATAAACACACCAACTCTTCCAGAAAATCTCCAAGAAGGAGAAAATTAAAATGGCCTTGATTGTCCCTTTTCAGGGTATTTTTTATGATCAAAAAAAGGTTGGCGACTTAAGCCAGGTGGTCGCCCCTCCCTACGACGTCATTTCCCCGGAAGCTCAGGATTCCTTCTACCGGCGACATCCCCAGAATGTCATCCGCCTGATTCTGAACAAGGAAACACCCGGGGACACTCCGCAAGACAATCGCTATACCCGCTCCGCGGCCAACTATAGGGCCTGGCTTAAAGAGGGTATCCTGGCCCGCTCCAGTGCCCCCCAGTTTTATTTTTTGCAAGAACAATTCGATGATTTTACCGGTCTCGGGGTCAATGGCGATTCCTCTCAACGCAGGAAAGTTCGCCAGGGCGTAATCGGCCTCGTCCGTCTGGAGGAATTCGCAGCCGGTGTGGTCTTGCCCCATGAAAAGACTCAAACCAAGCCTAAAGCAGACCGGCTGGCCTTGATGGAAGCTTGCCGGGCAAATTTATGCCAGATTTTTTCGCTGTACCCAGATCCGGAAGGAGTCATGACCCAGATTTACGAAGAGGTCTTTTCCTCTCCCTCAGGTCCGGCTTTGGACATCACCGACGGGGACGGGTTTCGCCATAGACTCTGGATGGTCAACGATTCGAAAATCCTCAAAAAAGTAACGGAAATTATGGGGCCCAAGAAGATCTATATTGCCGATGGGCATCACCGCTATGAAACTACCCTGACTTACCGGGAGCGCCAGCGCGCCCGCTTTCCCAACAACACGGGGAAGGAAAGCTACAATTTTACCATGATGTACCTGGCGGCCATGGAGGATAAGGGACTGGTGATCCTGCCCACCCACCGGGTGGTTATGGGCATAGAAGAATTTCATGTCTCCTCTTTCATGGAACAAATCGGCAATAGTTTTTTCATCGAATCATTCGCTTTCAATGCCCAGAACGAAGGGATCGTCCGCGAGCAATTTCTGCGGAAACTCGCCTTGCGGGCTAACACAGGACGAACCCTGGGCATGCTTTTGGGACAGACTTCGCAATATTTTCTCCTCTCTTTGAAAGAAGATCGCCTCCTGGATCAAGCGGCCCCGGGATTATTGCCAGTCCTGAAAGATCTGGACGTGAATCTCCTCCATATTCTTATCTTGCAAAAGCTGTTGAAGATCGGTCCTCAGGAATTAGCCGCCGGAAAGAATGTGCTCTATTGCCAAGAATCCAAGGAGGCTGCGCTAACAGTTCAATCCGGCAGAGGGCAGATTGCTTTTTTCCTTAACCCCACCAAAGTGTATCAGGTCAGAGATGTGTCTTTAGCCGGAGAAACCATGCCGTCTAAATCCACATTCTTCTACCCCAAGTTGCTAAGCGGCTTGGTCATCAATCCCCTGGAACCAGATGAAGAAATTGTCGTTAAGTGACCAGGAAGAAACCCTCGAAACGCTTTTAGGGGGCCGGCTCAAAATCCTCCAGAAAAAAAGCGGATACCGTTTCTCTGTCGACGCCCTGCTCCTGGCCCATTTTACGGAAGTTCGCCTTAAAGACTGCCTTATTGACCTGGGTACAGGTTGTGGCATTCTCCCGCTGATATTAACCTGTCGTAAGAAAGCGGAAAATGTCATTGGTGTTGAAATTCAGCCTTCCCTTGCCGACCTGGCCAGGCGGAATGCCGCCTTGAACCATCTATCCTCACGCATTGAGATCTGGGAAAAAGACCTTAAGACCTTAAAGAGGGAGATCCCGGGGGGTACTTTTGATGTAGTTGTAAGCAACCCGCCCTACCGCAAAGTCGGTTCAGGCCGGATCAACCCCGGGTTGGAGAAGGCGCTGGCCCGCCATGAAATAAAGGCGGCTCTGAATGATATTCTTAAGGCCGCGCATCATCTCCTAAAAGAGAAGGGGCGCCTGAATATGATATACCCAGCATCCCGGGCAGCCGACTTGATTCATGAAATGCGTAAGTCTCACCTGGAGCCCAAACTTTGGCAATTTGTTCACTCCCACCAGAAAGATGAAGCGCGCCTTATGCTGCTGGAAGCTGTCAAAGGAGGCCAGGCCCAGGTCAAGGTTCTACCGCCTTTGTACCTTTATGACTCAGTGGGGCAATACACTACCGAAGCCCAGGAACTTTTTCTTTGATCTATCCTGGCCCTGAGGAGATAGCCCTTTTTATTTCCCGGTTATTTTTCAGTAAAGGACATGGCCAAAAAATCCGATACATATTCAAGGATTAATAGGGCCTTAGGGAATTGCGCGCCCGTATCCAGGTGGGTGAACGAGTCGTTGAATTACAGGCCGCCCTTGCGGACAGGGTAAAAAAACTAGAGGAAGCCCTGGTAAAGATTAAAACCCTCCAGGGGCTCCTGCCTATATGTTCCTACTGCAAAAAAATACGTAACGACCAGGACTACTGGCAGCAAATCGACACCTACTTGGCCGAGCATACTCAAGCCGAATTCACCCACGGCATTTGCCCGGAATGCATTGAAAAGCACATCAAGGGGCAAATGGAAGCTCTGCAAAAAATGCAGGATGGGAGGAACGGGAAAATTCCTTGACAACCTGCCCTCAGGGGCTTTAAATTTTTACTATATACGACGATTAGGCTAAAGGAATCCAACCGTGTTTTTCCCGATAAAAGACGATAACCCCGTTTCTTCTTTCCCCTTCGTTACCATCGGAATTATCCTGGTTAATGGGCTTATTTTTTACCATCAGCTCACTTTGGATTTTACCGCAAGTCAACGCTTCATCTTTCAATGGGGGGCCATTCCATACCAGATCACCCGTGGAGAGGTTATACAGGTAATTCCTTCCATCCCTCTTCCCCTGACTCTTTTTTCCTCGATGTTCCTCCACGGTGGTTTTTTTCACCTGTTCGGGAATATGCTTTACCTCTGGATTTTCGGAAATAACATAGAAGATACCCTCGGCCATTTTCGCTTCCTCCTTTTTTACCTGATTTGCGGTCTCTTCGCGGGGGCGGCCCAGATTCTTTCTGATCCCACTTCTCCTGTCCCTATGATCGGAGCCAGCGGAGCCATCGGCGGCATCCTGGGAGGCTATCTGCTCCTCTTCCCGGGCGCGCGGATACTCACTCTGGTCTTTATCTTCCTCTTCATTCGCCTTATCCGCATACCCGCTCTGGTTGTTCTGGGGTTCTGGTTTTTCATCCAGGTCCTCAGCGTGGGACGGGGAGTTATTTCCAACGTGGCCTTTTTTGCCCACATCGGCGGATTCCTTGCCGGATTGGCGCTGGTGAAACTTTTTCAGCCGAAACCAACAAAAAGGAGATAAAGGTGAACTTTTTGCAAAACTCTTGAAAGCAAGAGGAAGTCGTCATTCCGGGCAAGCGAAGCGCGACCCGGAATCCAGGATTTTCGAGCAATTCTGGATTCCGGCTTTCGCCGGAATGACGGAGTAAGCGACTTTTGCAAGAAGCTCAGGTGATTACATTTTTTCGCCGCAGAGGACAGAGAGAATAACTAAAGAAAAAAGTGCCTAAAGTTATTAAAACTGTTCAACCCTAGCGATTTATGCCTTTGGCCTTAGGCCTTATTATTTTATTTATTGCTCTGTGCCCTCTGTGGCAAAAATATAATCAGAATAGAATTAATTATGAATTCTGATGTCATTTACGGTATCAATCCGGTTCTCGAGGCCTTGAGGGCGGAGAGGCAAATTCTCCACAAAGTTATCCTCGCTGGGGGCAGGGAAGGCTCTTCGCTCCAGGCTGTTAGGCAATTGGCCCAAAAAAAAAATATCCCCATCCAGGTTTGTCCTAGGGAGGTTTTGAGCAAGTTGGCCAGGACTGAGCACCACCAGGGGGTCATCGGCCTGCAAGCTGAAACCCTTTACACTTCCTTAGAAGAATTGCTGCAATCGATCCGCAAAGCGCCTGGTCCCGGCCTGGTTCTCCTACTGGATGGACTCGAAGACCCGCAGAATTTTGGCTCACTCATTCGCACGGCCGAAGCCTGCGGCCTCCAGGGCATTGTCATCCCCAAAGACCGGGCTGTGGGCATTACGCCCGCTGTGATCAAAGCTTCGGCAGGAGCGGCCGCACATATTCCGGTGGTGCGGGTCACCAATTTGGCCAACACTCTAAAAGAGCTGAAAGAAGAAGGCTTCTGGATCGTGGGGGCAGATGCCCGGGGAGGAAAAAGTCTTTATGAGATGAAATTTGATATGAACGTAGGCCTGGTCATCGGCAGCGAGGGCAAAGGAATTCGCCCGCTGATCTTGAAAAAATGCGACTATACCGTCTCCATTCCCCTGAAAGGGAAAATCTCTTCTCTTAATGCCGCCATTGCCGGCGCTGTTATCCTATTCGAAATCCTGCGCCAGCAACTCAAAAACAAAACAAAGAGTTCGGAGTAATGAGCTCGGAGTTCGGAGTATTTAGTTTATAAGCGCCTAACTCTTGATGATCTCGTAAAAAGTCACGAGAGGGTCATTGCGAGCGCCAGTGAAGCAATCTCGTTTTTGTAAGCGCCCGAAAATACAAGATTGCTTCGTCGTCCCGCAAATGCGGAACTCCTCGCAATGACAAGAACAGGACTTTTTACGAGTCCATCAACTCTTAACCCAACTTCCGCACTGCGAACTGTTTTTTTGACGGGCCCGGTCCCGGGTAAATATCTTCTGTAAAAACTGTCCAGTATAGGAACGGGGGATATTGGCCACCTCTTCAGGAGTTCCCTCGGCCAGCATTTCCCCTCCGGCGTCTCCCCCTTCGGGGCCGAGATCGACGATGTAATCCGCAGTCTTGATGACTTCTAAATTATGCTCGATGACGATTACGGTGTTACCCGCGTCCACCAGGCGATTTAAAACTGTTAGGAGTTTGCGGATGTCGTCGAAGTGCAGGCCGGTGGTGGGTTCGTCGAGGATGTACACGGTCCTGCCCGTGGATCTTTTGGAGAGTTCCCGGGAAAGTTTGACCCGCTGGGCTTCTCCACCCGATAGAGTGGTCGCCTGCTGCCCCAGCTTGATGTATCCCATGCCTACGTCAGCCAGGGTCTGAAGCTTCCCGCGAATTTTGGGGATGGGCTCGAAGAACTTCAAGGCCTGGTCCACGGTCATATCCAATACATCCCAGATGTTCTTACCCTTGTATTGCACCTCCAGAGTTTCCCGATTGTAGCGCTTCCCCCGGCAGACTTCACAGGTTACGTAAACATCGGGCAGGAAGTGCATTTCGATTTTAATGATCCCGTCGCCCCCGCAGGCTTCGCAGCGCCCCCCTTTGACGTTGAAACTATACCGCCCCACTTGGTACCCGCGGGCCCGGGACTCAGGGAGCATGGCGAAAAGTTCCCGGATGTAGGTAAAAACTCCGGTGTACGTAGCCGGGTTGGAACGAGGCGTGCGCCCGATGGGGGATTGGTCGATTTCGATGACCTTGTCAACTTCAGAAGCTCCCAGAAGATCCTGCATCTTGCCCGGTCTTTCTTTGGAACGGTAGATCTTCTGAGCCAGAGCCCGGTAAAGAGTATCCAGAACAAGAGTGCTCTTTCCGGAGCCGGAGACACCGGTCACGCAGGTGAACAGGCCCAGGGGGAATTTTACGGTGATGTTCTTGAGGTTGTTTTCACTGGCGCAGACCAGGGCTAAAAATTTCCCTTTGGGTTTTCGGCGCAAGATCGGAATGAGGATATTCAACTTTCCGGAGAGGTACTGGCCTGTAAGGGAATTTTCCGCCCCTAACAATTCCTGCGGGGCGCCGGTGAAGACAATTTCGCCGCCGTGGACACCTGCTCCCGGGCCGAGGTCCAGGACATAATCCGCTTCTAAAATTGTTTCTTCGTCGTGTTCGACGACCAGGATCGTGTTTCCCAAATCTCTCAGCCGCTTCAGGGTAGAGAGCAGGCGGGCGTTATCCCGCTGGTGTAATCCTATGCTCGGCTCGTCGAGGATGTAAAGCACGCCCACCAGGCCGGAGCCGATCTGCGTGGCCAGACGGATACGCTCCGATTCTCCGCCGGAGAGGGTCGCCGAAGGCCGGCTCAGAGTGAGATAGTCCAGGCCGACATTCACCAGAAATCCCAGACGTTCGGAGATTTCTTTCAGGATGCGGCGGGCGATTTCCTGATCCCGCGGCGAAAGGCTAAGGTCGGCAAAGAACTCCAATGCCCCGCGGATGGATTGCTGCGTAACCTGGTGGATGTTCAACCCGTTGATTTTAACGAAAAGGCTTTCCTTGCGCAACCTGGCCCCCTGGCACATCGGGCAGGGGCGATTGTTCATGAACCGGGCCATCTCCTCGCGGATGATATCCGAGTCGGTTTCCCGGTACCTGCGTTCCAGGTTGGGAATGACCCCTTCGAATTCCCGGAAGTAGAAGTGCCGCCGCTCATCCCGGTCGCTATAAAATTTAATCTGTTCCCCGTTTGAGCCGTGCAGGATCACCTGCTGAACCTGCGGAGAAAGGGTATTGAAGGGGGCGTAGAGGTCGATATGATAATGCTCGGCCAGAGAATCGAGCATTTGGTGGAAAGGCATGGAGCTCCGTCCTTGCCAGGGAATGACGGCCCCTTCCCGGATGGATAGGTCTTTTTGGGGGACGATCAGTTCCGGGTCGAAATACATCATCGTTCCCAGGCCGTCGCATTGCGGGCAGGCTCCGTAAGGGTTGTTAAAGGAGAACATGCGGGGGCTGATTTCCGGAAGGCTTACCCCGCAATCGACGCAGGCGAACTTCTCGCTGAAGACCAGTTCTTCTCCCCCTACTACCTCCACTTTGACGATCCCATCGGAAAGACCAAGAGCCGTGCTAAGGGAGTCGGCCAGACGTTTCTCTGCTTTTTCTTTGACCACCAGCCGGTCCACCAGAACCTCAAGGGTGTGCTTTTTATTTTTGTCCAGACTGATCTCTTCGCTCAGGTCCCGGATGGTCCCGTCCACTTTGACCCGGGCGTAGCCGCTTTTGCGCAGATGTTCGAACTCCTTGCGGTATTCCCCTTTGCGGCCGCGGATGATCGGGGAAAGGATTTGCAGCCGTGTTCCGGATTCCAGGGCCATGACCTGGTCCACGATCTGCTGCACGGTCTGGGACTTGATCTCTTTGCCGCACTGAGGGCAGTGGGGTTTGCCGATACGGGCGAAGAGGACGCGCAGGTAATCGAGGATTTCGGTGACGGTTCCCACTGTGGAGCGGGGGTTTTTGGAGGTGGTCTTCTGCTCGATGGAAATGGCCGGGGAGAGGCCTTCGATGGTGTCCACGTCGGGTTTCTCCATCTGTTCCAGGAACTGCCGGGCGTAGGCGGAAAGGGACTCCACGTAACGCCGTTGTCCTTCGGCATAGAGGGTGTCAAAAGCCAGGGAAGATTTGCCCGAGCCGGAGAGACCGGTGATTACCACCATCTGGTTACGGGGGATTTCCACGGTGATGTTTTTCAGGTTATGTTCGCGGGCGCCGCGGATGATTATTTTGTCAGTAGCCATTCTATGTAATTCTTATTGATGATCTCGTAAAAAGTCGGCAGAAGCGTCATTGCGAGCGAAAGCGAAGCAATCTCGTTTTTATAAGTCCTTAAAAATACGCGATTGCTTCGTCGTCCCGCACTGGCGGAACTCCTCGCCATGACGAAAACGGGACTTTTTACGACTCCATCCTTATTGGACCGCAGATTTTCGCCGATATCCGCTCCACCCTCCCCTCTCCCGCCAGGGGGAGGTTAGAGAGTTGAACTTTGGGATTTAAGTTTTTTATGGGCCATTTGGGCCGCTAACTGGATGGCTTCTTCCATGGAACGGGAATTGGCCAGACCTTTGCCGGCGATGTCGTAGGCCACGCCATGGTCCACTGAGGTGCGGATGAAAGGAAGCCCCAGGGTTATGTTTACGGCGTCCTCAAAATGCAGAAGCTTCAGGGGAATTAAAGCCTGGTCGTGGTACATTGAGACCACAGCATCAAACTCACCCTGTTTAGCCCGGTAAAAAAGAGTGTCTGCTGGCCAGGGGCCTGAAGCTAAGATTCCTTTTTTACAGGCCCCCTGGATCGCCCTGGAGATGATTAATTCTTCCTCTCCAAAAAGTCCGTTTTCGCCGGCATGAGGGTTAAGGGCGGCCACAGCGATGCGCGGGGCGCTTCGGTCAAAGTAATCCCGCAATCCTTTATCCACGATCTCGATGACCGAACGGATTCTCCCTTCCTGCATAAGATGGGGAACATCCCGCAAAGGAAGATGGGTGGTCACTAAAGCCACTTTTAAGCGCTCCCCGGCGAGCATCATGACAAATTCCTCTGTCCGGGAAACGTCGGCCAGGTATTCCGTGTGGCCGCGGAAGGGAATTCCGGCTCCAGAAATGGCTTCCTTGCTCACAGGGGCGGTGACGATTGCATCCACTTTTCCGGTGAGGGCCATTTGGGCCGCCTTCTCCACATAGGCGAAAGAAGCGCGTGAGCTGTCCCGCGGGGGAATATCCCGAAAATCTTTACCCGGGGGGAAATGGGAAAGAGGAAGGAGAGGCAAGACTTCCGGTGGAAAATCCCGGGCTCCCTCCGCTGCCTCAATTACCTTGAGCCCTAAACTCAGAGCCTCCACTGTTCTGCTAAGGACATGGAAATCCCCGAGGACCAAAGGGGCGCAAACCTGGCGCAGGGAAGCCTGAGCCAGGGCTTTGACGACTACTTCCGGACCGATTCCCCGTGGGTCGCCTATGGTGATGGCCACCTTAGGTTTCATATCTTTATTTTCGTAAGCCATAGGAATTCTGGGAACGCAGATGAACGCAAAGGGTCAGGATTGCAATTTCGAGTACAGAAGGCAGAATTCGGATTACGGGATGGGGTCGGTGTAAATCTGCCCATTTTAGAATTATAGCCGGGTTTCGACGTAGGCTTTGGCCCTCAGGCTCTGCATCCAATCTTTAAATTTTTTTTCAACCTCTTCCTGCATTTTGGCCTCGCGAATCCTATTCTGGACTTCGGCGAACGGTTTGGGTTCCCCGCCTTTGCGGTCCAGAACCCGCAGGATATGAAACCCTTGCGGTCTTCTGACGAGATCGCTTATCTCTCCGACTTTCAGCTTGAAAGCGGCTTCCTCCAGCTCGGGAAGCAATTCTTTGTGCTTAAAAAAACCCAGAACTCCCCCTGCGCTGGCCTCCGGACTGCGGGAATGATCCCGGGCCAGTTGGGCAAAGTCTTCCCCTTGGCGCGCCCTGGTCAGGAGAGACTCAGCTTCTTTATGGATAGCCCTGATTTTTTCTTCCGCGGTCTCCTGCGGAATGGGGAGGAATATCTGTTGAACCTTCACCTCCAGGGGGTCGGTGTATTCTTTTATATTTTCCTGATAAAATTTTCTCAGGTCTTCCTCATTGAGGACAATCTTCGATTTGATATCGCGGTTGATCAGGCGCATTTTTCCCAGGTCATCGCGGATATGACTGCGATAGACCGAATAACTTGTTCCCTCTTTAGCCAGGGCCATCTTCAGGTCATTCATGGTCATGCGATTCTGCTTGAGGATATCATCGATGGCCGCATCCACCTCCCGTTCGGAAACTTCCACCTTCCTCTTTTTAATCTCCTGATCCAGGAGCTTGTTCTCGATCAATTGATTCAGAATTTCCGCCCGCGCCCTTCTCAATTTTTCTTCCCGCTCTGAAGGAATGGAGGATTCTTTAACCTGGTGGAAGAAACGGGCCCCGGCCTCCTCCATTTCCGACAGGGTGATAATTTCATTATTGACCACGGCCGCTATCCGATCCACAACCTGGCCCCGGATGTCAGCGGGGAAAAGAAATAAAAACGCGGTTATTAGATAGAATATTTTTTTCATGAGTTTAAACCAATTTAATTAAATTTATTATACAGGAATTTCCTTTTTTATCCTTCCCCCTCACCCCGCCCTCTCCCCCGTTTGCGGGGGAGAGGGGAAGGGTGAGGGGGGTTAACTTGAGCCACAGAGGGCAATGTAATTTTATTAATCCGCATCCAAACCTTATTTTTATTTCGTCCCGCCTTTCGCGGGGTAAGGAGCCTAAATTTTGATGTTAGCACTTCAGAGGATCTCCAGCAATAACTTTTTGGTTTCTTCCAGCATCCCTCTCCACCCTTTTTCTGCCGGACGGAGCTTTAAGCGCTGATCCGGCGTAAACTCCCTCCTCCCCTTGCCCTGGGCCAGAACAGCCACCAGCCGCCTGGGATCCACGGGGGAGTCCTGGTCGAAGGTCAGGACAACCTTTTCTTTTTCCGTGTACACCCGCCGGATTTTTCCTTTCTTTAAAAGGAGCTTCAGATTCATCACTTCCAGCAGATTTTGCAGAATTAGGGGAAAAGGCCCGTAGCGGTCCCGCAGCTCTTCGCCGATTTCCCGCACCTCTTCCTCCGTCCTGGCGGAAGAAAGGCGCCGGTAAAATACCAGCCTGTGGTTGATGTCCTCAACATAATCGCCGGGGATGGATGCCGGGATGGGCAGGTCGATCTCCGGCTCAATCTCCGCGGCCACCTCTTCTCCCTTCAATTCCTTAACAGCGTTCTCCAGAATCTGCAGGTACATGTCAAAACCCACGGCGGCAATGTGGCCGGATTGAATGTCTCCCAACAGGGCTCCGGCTCCGCGGATCTCCAGGTCATGCATGGCCAGTTTCAGGCCGGAGCCCAACTCGGTTACTTCCTGGAGCGCCTCCAGCCGTTTACGGGCATCTGATTTTAGCGTGGAAAGGCCGGGAACCAGAAGATAGGCGTAGGCCCTTTCTTTCGACCGTCCCACCCGCCCCCGGAGCTGATACATCTGGGCCAATCCCAATTTATCCGCCCGGTTGATGATGATGGTATTGGCCGAGGGAAAGTCCAGGCCGGATTCGATAATGGTGGTGGTCAGCAGCAGGTCGACCTCTTTCTTGACAAAGGCCAGCATGACCCCTTCCAGGTCCCGTTCGGCCATCTGCCCATGAGCAATGGCCAAACGAGATTCCGGAAGCAATCTGCGCAGGAGTTTTTCCATGGCCGGGATGGACTGCACCCGGTTATGGACGAAGAAGACCTGCCCACCCCGGCGTAGTTCGCGACGAATAGCGTCGCGGATGACCTCTTCGTCGAACTCGGTGACATAGGTGCGGATGGTCAGCCGATCTTCCGGCGGGGTTTCGATTACGGATAGGTCGCGAATGCCCCCCAGAGACATCTGCAGGGTCCGGGGAATGGGGGTGGCGGTCAGGGTAAGGGCGTCCACGTTGGAGCGCATATATTTTAGCTTTTCTTTATGCTTTACGCCGAAACGGTGCTCTTCGTCCACGACCAGCAAACCTAAGTCCCTGAAGATAACATCCCGCTGCAGCAGTCGATGAGTGCCGATGACCAAGTCCACTTTTCCCCTGGCCAGTTCTTCTAAAACCTGCTTCTGTTCAGCCCGGGACCGAAACCTGCTGAGCATTTCTATGCGGAAAGGATAGGGGGTAAAGCGGCCGGAGAAGGTTTGAAAGTGCTGCTGCGCCAGAACGGTGGTGGGCACCAGCACGGCCACTTGCTTTCCATCCATCATAGCCCTGAAAGCGGCCCGCAGGGCCACCTCGGTCTTGCCGAAGCCGACGTCCCCGCAGACCAAACGGTCCATGGGCTTCTCACTGTCCATGTCAGCCTGGACATCGGCAATGGCCTGCAACTGGTCCGGCGTCTCCTCGTATTCGAAGGAAGACTCGAACTCCCGAAGAAATTCACCGGCGGGAGCGAAGGCATGCCCTTTCACAACAGTCCGGGCGGCATAGAGGTTTACGAGCTCTTCGGCCAGTTCCCTCAGGAAGTGTTTGACCCGTTTCTTGGCTTTCTCCCAGGAAGCGCCGCCGAGTTTATCCATCCGCGGGCCATCGTCCCCGCCCCCCACGTATTTATGCACCAGGTTCAGACGGTACACGGGAAGGTAAAGCTTATCGCCTCCCTGGTATTCGATGAGGAGGAAATCATGCTCCTCTTCTCCCAGGGTGAGCTTCAACAGGCCCCGATAAACGCCGATGCCGTGGTCCATATGGACGACATAGTCATCCGCTTTCAGCTCGCTGAATGCGGCCAGGGCATGGTCCTTCCGGGAAACAGCCGGGCGTTTCCTCGGGCGTTTGTCGCCAAAAAGCTCGCTCTCCGCAATGAGCATCAACCCGGCCCGGGAAAAGACAAATCCCCGCGAGAGGTCTCCGATCAAAAGAGTAACATCCCGTCCGGCAGAATGGGCGGGAATCCACGTGGAAAACGGTTTCCTTAGTATCTGTATGCTTAAAGCATGCCTTTCGAGCATCTCTTCCAACCGCTGGGCAGAGCGTACGCTGGAACAGGTCAAAAGCGCAGCTATTCCTTTGTCAGCTGCGGAACGAATGCGCTTTGCTAAAAGGTGCAAGAGCCCTTCTTCGGATTTGGAAGAAAGGAGTTCGGAGCGCAAGCGTTCATTCGATTCCGTCTCCAAATGCTGCCACCCGGCCGCGCTGGGTTCTTTCCACACCTGTAAAATCTGAAAGGCCACCCGGGAGAAGGCTCCACTCAGCCCGGCAAACTCTTCCGCTGGTAGAAAAAGCTGTTCCGGGTTCGGCCAGAATTCTCCCCGGTCAGAAGCATGCTGCCAGGCTTCTTTAGCCTCTTCCCAGAAACGAGCCAAACCTTCCTCCAGCTCGGGTGGTTTTTCGAGAAAAATGACGGTTTGGGGGGGGAGATAATCGAAGAAGGTTTCCAGCGCTGAATAAAAAAAGGGCTGAAAAAATTCAACGGATGGAAAAGGGATGCCCTGCTGCAGCTTTTCCCGAAGGTTCTCCGCCGATTCCCGCAGCCCAGGGTCGTCGGGCAGTGCGGCGGAAAGCTTTTCAACCGCCTGATCGATAAATTCCCGGAAGAATAAAACTTCTTTGACCGGCAGGATCAAGGCTTGCTCTAAGGTCTGGGAAGAACGCTGGCTATCCGGGTCAAAGGCCCGAATTGATTCTACTTTATCCCCGGAGAATTCCACCCGCAGGGGAAAAGAGGCAGAGGGAGAGAAGAAATCCACCAGGTGCCCACGTACGGCAAACTCACCCCATTCTGTGACCAGGCTGGCGCGGGTATAACCCAGGCCTTCCAGCCGGGATATCAGTTCTTCCCGGAGGAACTCCTGGCCGGAGGATATGGCGAACCCGAAGCGGCGGAGAACCTCCCGGGGGGGAACTCTAAGAAGAACTGCGGCTAAAGAGGCTACCACGATACCAGGCGTGGAGCCGGAAATAAGGTCATGCCGCACTTTCCATCGTTGTCCCATTACTTCGGAGGGCGGTGAGATTTTTTCGAAAGGTTTGAAGTCCCAGGCCGGGTAAAGGAGCACGGTTTGCTCCTGGCCGGTAAAGAAGAGAAGTTCCTTAAATAATCGTTCGGCCTTTTCCTCGTCGGCAGTCAAGACCAGGATAGGACTCGCCGCCCTGCGGGAAACCTGGGAGAGAACGTAGGCAGGAGAAGAGCCTTTCAGCCCATGAACCCGGAAAAGGGGTTCTCTGCGGGCGATCGATTCTAAGATCGGGTGGAAGGGATAATTTTTATCGATCTCCAGGTTCATGGAAATCGTCTCCATAAAGAAACCTCTGGCGCTCTTTTGCTATGCTGCCGGATTCGTAAGTTACCCGAACGGCAGATCTGGAAGCCACGGGGCAAGCCACTGGTGCAGGAGAGGAAAAGAATTGGTCAGCAAAAGGATTCCCACGATGATCAAAAGGATCCCGCCTACTTTGGTAAGTATCCCCAGGTAGCTGCGGGTTTTTTGAAAAGTACTGAGGAAGGTATTCAGGGCCAGAGAACAGGCGAAGAAAGGAAGTCCCAGTCCCAGGGAATAGAAAAGCAGAAGCAATATCCCCATTCTCATGTCTTCGGCAGTGCTGGCATAAAGCAGGATGGAGGCCAGGATAGGACCGACACAAGGGGTCCAGCCGGCCGCAAAGGCCACGCCGACCAGAAATGAGCCCAGGTAACCCAGGGGCTTGGTTTGCAGGTGAAACCTTTTCTCGCGCTGCAGGAAACCGAAAGAGAAGAATCCGCTGATTAAAAGCCCAAAAACAATGACCAGGATTCCTCCGGCGATCCGGAGGATGTCCTTGTGGACAGCCAATAATTGGCCGATAAACGAAGCGGAGGCCCCCAGCAGGGTGAAAAGAACGCTGAATCCTAAGATGAAAAGCAGGGAATGACCGAGGATAACCCTGCGCATTTTTCTTTGCGGGTGGTCGGCAGTAAGCTCTTCGAAGGAGAGGCCGGTGATGAACACCAAATAGGAAGGCACCAAAGGCAAAACGCAGGGGGAGAGGAAGGACAGCAGCCCGCCGGTAAAAGCAAGAAAGAAGGAAAGTTCCTGGGTCCCGCTCATGGAGAAACTCCTTTCTTCTTTTCATAGGGGCTCTCGCGCTGGCTGATCTCCAGGGGTGTTTCTTTCCGCACCTTGGGCATCGAGCCCCTGAGCAGCCAGTGATTCTGAAGGCCCTGAATCAATTTTTCCGCCTCTTCCACACTCTCGTGCGTCGTTGTCAGCAAACCGGGAATCTCCGGGGCGGCCTTTTTTACATTACCCGTGATAACCTTCACGTCTTTGGTTATGTCTTTCACATTTTCAGCGATCGCCGGAGCATCCCCTGTGGCCTTCTGCACGTGTTCCATGACTTTCGGCAGGTCCGCCGAGGCCTTTTTTACATCCTCAATGATCCTGGGAATCTCTTTTAAGGTGCGGTCCACTTCAGCCGTCACTTTAGGCAAGTCCCTGGAAAAATTGGAGGCGTTCTTAGTGATCTCCTCCACGTTGGCCGCGGAACGACGGATGGATTCAAGCGCAGCGGTTATTTCGGCGTGCATCCCCTGGTCCTGGAGGATCGCCCCCACGTTTCCCTGGCCATTTTTTAGCTGGGCGGTGATGAATTCCACATTTTTCAGCAAAGTGAAAAGTTCTCCCCGCGGATTGTTCAGTTTTTCCGTTACCGACTTCAGGTTATCCAGGGCTTCATCCACTTTCTTGAGGGGAGCCTTGACGTCGATCTCCTTCAAGATGTCCATTAGCTCCTTGGGCTCATGGGAGGCGAGGGTTTCCCCCTCGGTAAGAAGGGGCTGTTCCGGCGACCCCACGGTGACCTCCACGGTTTTCCCGCCGAGAAGACCGCTCACTATGGTGGCCTGGGAATCTTTGCGGATATAATTCTTGTAGGTTTCCAGAATCTCCAGGGTCAATTCAACCTTACTCTGGGGGTTGAGGTGGAGCGATTTCACATTCCCTACCTCCATCCCGGAAATCGTCACCCCTGTGCCTGGCTTCAGGCCATGCACCCGGTTAAACACCACTGAGTAATGATAGCGCTTTTCGAACCACTTCTGACCCCTGGCGATGAAGACCAGGGTCGCGACGACAAAGGCCAGCGCCAGAATAACAAAGATGCCTACGTAGCGGTCAAAATGTTTGATGCGAAAATACATCTGCATGGCGCTTTCTCCTCAATTCATCAGGTCAAGGAACCCGATTGTTTCATTTTATTTAGGCTGTCCTGCATCTCCCGGGCTGGGCCCTCGGCCACAATCCGCCCGCTCTCTAAGAGACCGATGCGATGAGCGATGGTAAAGGCGGGAAGCCATTCGCTGGTGGCCACCAAAAGGCTGGCCCGGGCTTGCTCTCGATACTTCTTTAAAACTCCGCAGGCAAGGCGGTCGGCTTCTGCTCCCAGGCCTGAGGCCGGTTCATCCAGAAAAAGGATTTCAGGTTCCAGTATCAGGGCTCTGGCCAAAGCTGCTCGCTTGCGCATTCCCAGGCTTAGCTGGGCGGGAATGGAGCGGTCATACTGGCGGTCCACTTCAAAAAGGGCCATTTTTTCGGCAACCCGGGCCTTTACCTCAGACTCTTTTAAGCCGGTGTGGTAACGCAAGGGCAAGGCGACGTTATCGTAGATGGACATATTACTGATCAGGGCGGCGTCCTGGAAAACAAAGCCCATCTTGAACCTGATGGCCTGTAAAGCTTCTCTGGAGGCCGTGGCCAGGTTGATTCCTTCGATCTCCACATTACCCCTAACCGGCGAGAGAAGCCCGCTGAAGAGTTTCAGCAGCACAGATTTTCCGCTTCCGCTCGCCCCCAGAACTACGTAAATTTCGCCGCGGCGCAGGCTAAAATTAAGGTTCTGGAATATCTGCTTTCCGTCAAGGCTAAAATCAAGGTCGCGGGCTTCAAGGACAATGTCCATAAGTTACAACCCTTTGGCGTAAGGCGTAAGTGGTGAGGGGTAATACGCCCTAAGCAACCCCCAACACCCCCCTTGCAACCCGTAACACGAAGCAGGCATTACGTTTTATTTTTTGTCCGGAAACTGGAATGGAATCCCTCGCTCCCCAACATCGAATAATCATTTTCTTCTTCCTTCGTTTCCCAGGTTTGGCTCCTCCTTGGTTTGGCCGATTAAGGGTTATAGGTAAAACAACACGGTTAGCAATACGTTGAACGTGAAGCAGGACAAAATCGCGCTCACCACGCCCCGGGTAGCCACCTGGGGCACCTCGATGGATGAATAGCGAACGGTTAACCCGTGATAGGTGCAAGTCAGAGCAATCAACAGGCCGAAGGCGGCGCTCTTCAGAATTCCGAAAATCAGGTCAGTGGCGGTCAGGGAGATCATCAATTCTTCCAGGAACACCGTCAGGTCCATGGGGAGAATCCACATGGAGACAATGAACCCCCCTAAGAGAGACACCCCATTGAAATAAATTGTCAGGCAGATCACGGCGATGGTTACGCCGATGATCCTGGGAGTGACGATAAAGTAAACCGGGTTGATGCCCATGGCCCGGATGGCTTCCAGTTCATGGGCAACGATCATATTGCCTATCTCGGTGGCGATGGCTGTTCCCGACCGTCCAATCACAATGAACGCCGTGAGCAGGGGCCCCAACTCCCGGATGATCACCAGAACCAGGATAGTGCTGATGAACTTTACGCCCCCGAGTAGAGCCAACTGGCTTCCCGCCTGTACAATAATGATTGCCCCCAGGGCCAGAGAAACCAGAGTGACAACTTTTAAAGCCTGCACGCCAGTAAAATAGATCTGGCGCAGGGTGATTTCCCAGACCAGAGAAAAGCCTCTTTGCCGCTCGGCCACAGCTTCTTTAAAGGCCAGATAAAGGAGGGTGGAGAGATCCAGGTAATAGCGCAACCTGCCGCTCATCCCTCGGCCAATGGAATCCACGGCCCCCAGACTTTTGCTGCTTAGGCTTCTTTCCACAGCTATTCCTTAAAAAAACTGTTCATACTTAACCAATCAGGGCCAGCCTTTCAGCCCAAAGCTGCCCTCAGAATCTGTGCCTGATCAGCGATGGTTGATTGCTGAATGCTTTTAAAAATATATCATTAACCCCAACAATTTTCTATGGCATTCTTGCCCCGCCGGGGGAAACGTGATAATAAAAAAGCACAAGGCTCAAAGAGAAAAGCGTTAAGGGAACATATGGTTTTAGAGAAAATCATCTTCACCCTGGGAACGAGCAATCGCAATTTTGATGAGTTTGTAAAACTTCTTCGATCATATGCCGGAGAGATGGTCGTGGACGTGCGCAGTTTTCCAAACAGTAAATTCCTACACTTCAGAAAACAAGCCCTGGCTCAGACTCTGGGTGAAGAAGGATTGGGGTATTATTATCTGGGTAAGGAGCTGGGAGGATACCGGAAAGGGGGTTATGAAGCTTATACCCAGACTCTTGAATACCTGGTGGGTATGGAACTTCTTGAACGGATGGCCTCCCGATGCCGATCCGTCATTATCTGTGCCGAGCGATTACCCTGGCGCTGCCACCGCCGCTTCATCGGACGGACCTTGCAGGAGCGGGGTTGGAAGGTTGTTCATATCCTCGATGGGGGAAAAATCTGGGAAGATAAAATTTATGAAATAGCGGAAAAAACAAGCCTGTTGCAATGATCATTCCCTAAAAACCCTTGACTAAGCTGCTTTTTCTTTTTAAGGTTATGCTGTCGGAAAAATAAGTTTAAAAATAAATGTTGATGAACTCGTAAAAAGTCTGAAAATGCCCTTTTCCGTCATTCCGGCGGAAGCCGGAATCCAGTATTTTCAAATACTTATAAATACCCTGGACTCCGGTTTTCACCTGTCTGCCAGGTACAGGCAGGCCGGAGTGACGACTTTTTACGAGATCATCAATGTTGGGGCAATAAACAAGAAAAATGACAACTGGTAGCCGAAAACGAGTATTTGGTGATAAGATTGGGTTTAAGTCTCTCTCGTGCGCCCCTGTGAATGAATTGGGCGTGGTCTATCTTTTTGGTGTGCTCAGTGACACCTTTGACTTCAAGATCGAGTCAATCCAATCTGGATTCCCGGATTGCGTGGCCAGGCGTAAGAAAGGAAAGAATCGATGGGAAGAGGTGAGGATTGAATTTGAGTACGACACCAAATCATTCTTGGCGCTCTTCCTGGCTGCGCCCGACTCACGCGCACCTGTCACGCTCCGCATCCTCGGTGTTGTCACCCTCGTTGCTGATCTGGCTACGCCCCTTTTCGGGCTTAAGCGCTTTCACAGGGTGTTCGATTGGTGGGCTGCACTGAGGCCGGCATTCAAGCGCGCATGGGCTGGTTGCGCTTTAGCTTTCGGTCTTCTACTGTTTTATGCTGTGGTCCCATAACGGTGGTTCGTTGGCTAACCAGGATATCACGGATAAACATTAGATCCTCTCAGGGCTGGCCAGGCCTCTGTAGCACAAAGTGAAGCATGTGGAACTATCGAGTTGTACGGAAAAGGAATGTATACATTGATCTCACAGATCAGAAAGAAAGAGCAGATTACACGTATGCTATACATGAGGCATACTACGACAAGAACGGACATGTTGGAGCCATCACCCAAGATCCAGTAGAGCCCTTTGGAGAGAATATAGAAGAGCTGCGGCATTCCTGGGTAATGATGGTAGAGGCATTCGGCCAGCCAATCCTGGACTATGACAACATTCCTGAACCGGGATACGAGAGAAAAGAAGATCCCATGGGATCTGTACTTGATGAAAGACTCGAAGAGTTCGAAGCCAGCAACAAGACGGGAGTTCCCTGGGAGAACGTAAAGAGGAAGTTGGAAAAGAAATGGGGACCGTTTGACTATGAAGGGTGCAGAAAACGGATAGAAGAAGAGCGGGTAGAGAAGGAGAGGATCCACAGTGAGTCCTTTATTGGGGCACCGACGTTGAAGGAGCTAATCAATAAAATACACTCCGACTACCAGGAACGGATCGAACGAGATAGAACTGAAAATCCTTGGAAATAATCAGCAGAGGATGCCTGACAACTTCATCCATCCGACCGCTAATAGCGGCAGCTAATTTCGGGCGTTAGGCGCATAATACGCTGCGTTCGATAAAAGAACGGTTTATGGACGCTAAGGAAAATATAAAGTGACGAAAAAACAGGCGAAAAAACGAACAGCTCAACCAAAAGTAGGCGGTCAAAAGCTATATACGTTTGATGTGTTCATTGTTAATGGGCCAATGACCAGAAGATTTGTAAAGAGGAACAAAGTGGTCTCTAGAACCATTCAGATTCGTGGGGACCAATCGCTAGAAGATCTACACAATGCGATTTTCGATGCGTTCGATCGCGAAGACAATCATATGTATGAATTCCAAATTGGCGGGAAAGGCCCGATGGACCCGAAGGCAAGACGATATGTGCTTAATATGTACGATGACGATCTCAATTCGGAAGCCAAGCCAGCCGGAGACGTAAGGCAAACGCCAATTGGGTCAATAGGACTGAAGGAAAATGAAGCATTCGGATATTGGTTCGACTTTGGCGACGATTGGTGGCATCAGGTAAATGTTGTATCCATCGAGGAGGTAGGGGTAGTCGGGAAGTATCCCAAAGTGACAAAGCGAGTAGGAAAAAGCCCGCCTCAATATGTTGACTGGAATGAGGAGGGTGAGTAGAACGTACCTTTTCATTCCGGAATCATGATGCGCGCCTAACCTTTCATTCCAGCGGATGGCGAAAACGCCCCCGCTGATTTCAGTCGTGTTTCAGCGAGATAAGGTCTTGGTTAAGGGAGTAAATTATGGAAATGAATGAGCCAAACAAAGGAAAGAAAAAAGACTTTATTAGCATTGCCCCATTTTCGCGGGAAAATTCCCTTGTTTTTTTCAATCTCCCCTGTTATTTTAAATTTTCTTTCAAGTTATTAACACCCCCACCCTAACCCTCCCCCATCCAGGGGGAGGGAATTTTGGATCCCCCAGTATCTCCCCTCCCTTGGCGGGAGGGGGTTGGGGGGATGGGGATAGAAAAGGAAATTCCTATACAATTAAATTATTTGAAGGTATTCATTGATTGGAAATGTTTTTCAGGCCAGATTTAATCCTCCTGCACGCTCCTTCTGTCTATGATTTCCGGAAGCTCCCGATTCTCTTCGGGCCCATCTCTGATCTCGTCCCGTCAACGCCCATTTTTGAGATGTACCCGGTTGGCTTCTCTTCCATTGCCGAACATCTGGAGAGGAATGGAATTCATGTGCGCATCATTAACCTGGCCCTGCGCATGCTCAAAGATAAAAATTTCGACGCGGAGAAGCTCATCGCCGGGCTCCATCCCCGGGCCTTTGGCATAGACCTCCACTGGCTTCCCCATGCCCACGGCTCCCTGGAAATTGCGGCCCTTTGTAAAAAGTATCATCCGGACATTCCGGTCACCTTCGGCGGTTATTCGGCAACGTACTTTCATGAAGAGTTGATCCGCTATCCCCAGGTGGACTTCGTGGTCCGCGGCGACTCCGCGGAAGAGCCATTGCGTCAACTCCTCTCAGCCTTCAAGGGTGGAACTTCTGTGGAGGCCATTCCCAATTTAACATGGAAAGATAAAGGGGGAAATGCCCACGTTAACCCGTTGACCCACCTGGTTGCCGATCTCGACGAATATTCCAATAACTACCCCAACCTTTTCCGGTCGGCGCTGAAATATTTTGATCTTAAGTCCCTGATCCCCATCCACGACTGGTGGGAATATCCCATCACAGCCGTGATGACCTGCCGGGGTTGCACTCATAATTGTGTAATCTGCGGAGGATCACGTTATGCCCTGGATCGTTTTTGTTCCCGGAACGCTTGCGCTTTTCGCGATCCGGAGAAGGTGGCTCAGGATATCCTTTCCTTATCCCGTTATACCAATGCCCCCATTTTCGTGGTCGGGGATCTGAGGCAGGCCGGCAATGATTATGCCCGCACGGTTCTTTCCCGCGTTCGCCCGGGGCAACCCCGGAATCAGGTTGTCCTGGAACTCTTCACGCCGGCTCTGGAATCTTACTTACGGGAAGTGGCGGAAACGTTTCCCCATTTCAATTTCGAGATCTCCCCGGAGTCCCATGACGAGGAAATCCGCCGGGCCAGCGGAAAATTTTATACCAATGAGGAGATGGAAAGCTCCATCCGCTTCGCCCTGGACCATGGCTGCTCCAAGTTTGATGTCTTTTTCATGATCGGCCTTCCCCTGCAAACCTCTGCTTCCGTAATGCAGACCATTGATTATTGCGAACGGCTGATGCAGACCTTTGATAAACGCCTTAACCTCTTTATCTCCCCCTTAGCCCCTTTCCTCGACCCCGGGTCTATGGCCTTTGAAAAAGCCGGGGAAGTTGGCTACAAGGTGTTCTGCAAAACCCTGGAAGATTATCGCCAGGCCCTTCTGAGTCCGAGCTGGAAATATACCTTGAGTTACGAGACAAAATGGATGACCCGGGAGGAAATTGTTCGAAGCTCCTATGAAGCCGGCCTTGGCCTGAACCGTCTGAAGGAACGATACGGGCTGGTTGACGCGAAAACAGCCGGAAATACAGAGGAACGAATTCTTAAGGCCAGGGAAATGATCCGGCAGGTCGATGAGATCATCCTTCTTGACGAGCCGGAACGCAGCCGCAAGCTCATGGCCTTGAAGGAGATTTTCGACCGGGTGAGCATGTCCACGGTTTGCGACAAAGAAGAGATCAAATGGCCGGTCTTCCGCTGGCGTCTTAATTTTCCGAATATCATAAAAACGCTCCTGGCCCGCCGGCCAGCCCAAGGAAATCTGGACTAACCGCTATTTATTGATTTCAGATTTCGGCCGGGGATAACCCAAAAACATCCCGTTCAAGGGACTTACCAGCATCGAACCAACGCCGTATTTACACTCCCTGCGCCTTTCGATCTGAACTCCTTGCTCAATCTTCTCCTGGATGTGATGGGTGGGACGATGATTAATGTTGTTCCGGATCGGTGACAGATTGAGGTGGACCGGAGATTGCTGCCTGATGAGAAAAAGGAGGAGGTTTTAAGTGAAATAAAGGAGGCCATTGGTTCTGTTCAGGCACGGAATCCCCTTTTCAAATATCAGATCGAAGAGATAGATGATGCTGAACCCTCAGAAATTGACCCTAATGAAGAGATCGTCTGGATCGGCCTCGAAGCAGGCAAGGAGGTGAGGGGAGAAAAGCCAAATGTCAGAGGGTTTTCCGGATTCACAGATGGCCGTTTCTATGTCAATCAATTTCACATTCCGACACTCATCTTCGGTCCCGGAGGAACGGATCAATCCCATACCACAGATGAATCCGTGGAGGTGGAGGCTTTGATTAAGGCTGCCCATATCTATGCCCTGAAAGAAGCGGAACTCATCCCTCTCCTGACGGATGTGGATGGGCTGATTGCCGGATTGGATGAATTTTCCGGGAAGGCGATGAAGAGCGCGAACAGGCTCAAAGTCATCAGCCGGTATGGTGTCGGTTTAGACAATGTTGATTTAGAAGCGGCCCGGGGGCTGGGTATCGAAGTGAAGAATACCCCGGATGCCAACACCCAGGCCGTAGCCGACCTGACTTTCGGGCTGATCCTTGCGGTAAGCAGGATGATTCCCCAGTCACACCAGTCCACCCGGGAGGGGAAGTGGGGCCGGTTCTTTGGCCTGGGGGTCTATGGTAAATCCCTTGGCATCATCGGCCTCGGCCGGATTGGAAAAGCAGTAGCCAGGAGAGCCAAAGGATTTTAGATGGAGGTTTCTGTCTATGACGTTATGGTCGATGAGGCTCTTATCGGGGCCCATGGAATTCGATCCCTCCCTCTTGATGACCTGCTCAGCCAGTCCGACTTTATTTCCATTCACGGCGATCTTAACCCCCGGACAAAAGGGCTGATCGGTTCGAGGGAATTGGGTTTGATGAAGAAGACGGCCTGTTTGATTAACACGGCCCGGGGGGGATCATCGATGAACAGGCTTTATATGAGGCCCTTCATGAGGGACGGATTGCAGGAGCAGGCCTGGATATTACCGCCGGTGAGGAAGTACTCTTCAATAGAAAGCCAGATTGCTCTTTTTCGGTCCTTGTTCCGTGGGCGTGATGACGTTTATCCAGTTAGATGGGAAGGTAAAAAAGGAAATTCTGGTTATTCTCCTGCTTGTGCAAACGAATGGAACCGTACCTTTTGTGGCAAATCCATCGTGAAATGTGCCGTTGGAAGACATTGGTCAGGTGAGTGGCGGCAAAAAGAGGGTTACCGGTTCTATCGACATCAGCCTCATCCAGAGCCTCAATCGTAAGGGGGAGGTCAAAGACATGGTGGCCGGATATGGTCAAGTCATTGTTGATGAATGCCACCATATCCCCGCCTTTACCTTTGAACAGGTTCTCAAACAGGTGAAAGCTAAGTACGTTGTGGGCCTCACGGCAACTCCTATCCGCAAGGATGGCCATCATCCTATAATCTTAATGCAGTGTGGTCCCATCCGTTTTAGGGAAAGTGCGAAAAAGCAAGCAGCCGCGAGACCCTTCGAGCATGTGGTCATAACAAGGTATACCAATTTTAAAATGGCTCCAGAATCAGCTGAAGTGAAAATTCAGGATATCTACGCCGCGCTTGTACTTGACAAGCATCGTAATGAATTAATCTTCAATGATCTCCTGAAAGCTTTAAAAATGGGACGCTCCCCCCTCCTTCTAACAGATCGGGTTGAACATTTAGAGCAATTTGCGGAACGGCTCAAGAATTCCGCCCAGAATGTCATCGTTCTTAGGGGCGGAATGGGCAGTAAACAACGTAGGGCAGTGGCTGATCAAATTAAAGCTGTGCCAGATTCAAAGGAACGAGTGATCATATCTACAGGACGGTATATTGGAGAAGGGTTTGATGATGCCAGGCTGGATACCCTCTTTTTAGTCATGCCTATTTCTTGGCGCGGTACGCTCCAGCAGTATGTGGGGCGTCTCCACCGCCTTCATGACAACAAACGGGTGGTGCAGGTTTACGATTATGTCGACATTCACGTGTCTACCCTAATGCGGATGTATAAGAAACGCCTTAAGGGCTATGAGGCCATTGGCTATTCGATGCAAAATGACCCTGAGAACTCAAGGCCGCAGACTAACGAATACGAGTATCTCCAAGTTGAGGAAGTGTGAAAAAAGGGGGCTGAACTTGTCCGGGTTCGCCCGGTTCGATCCTCGTGCGGGGTCGCAATGGCCTACCACAGTTTTAATTTAGATTCCTCATTGCTCATTAAGATATCTCCTCCCATTCCGAGCTATCAGGATCCAGAGGTGGCCGGCGGATGCGGACACGCGTCGGATCAACGACCACTATGCATCCGGAAAAAGGAACAAGGTCAGTTTCTCTTACAAATTCAGTGATAAAGCGATTAACGGCCAAAGGTCCCATGCTCATGGGACGAAACAACACTATGCCAGGATGACTTCCGGGAGGGAATTTTCGGAGGTCGGCAAATTCAAGATCAAGGGTAAAGAGCATCATCTCCTCGGCTTTTGCAGTAACTCCCACTTCGACGTCCGTCTTGCCCAATAACCCTTCATCGCCAACAGTCAGAACGTCATAGCCTTCACGGGTGAGGATCGGTTTCAAATGGCGGGAGATGTTTTCGTCGAGTTTGATTTTCATTAGGCGCTGATTTTCCAGACATTCTCGCGCGTGAGTTCTGCAGCATAGGCTACGGCGCCTCGAATGTCATCAATGGCTAATGAAGGGTAATGGTCGATGATCTCCTCTGGTGTTAATCCCTCAGCCAGCGCATCCAGAATAATTGCGATGTAGATTCTGGTGCCGCGGATGCAGGGCTTCCCCGCGCAGACTTTTGGATCAACCGTGACACGGCCCAGCAGTTCTTCTCTTATCATGGCTAACCTCCAATCGATCGCCCACACCCTCTCCCGCTGGAAGAGGGTGCAGGTGAGGGGAACTTTTAATTTTATATTAGCACGATAGCGTTATTTTTGTAAGCCAAACAAGGGTAACCCGGAGGATGACCTGTATTGTTGTGCCTGAACACCCTCATCATGTCACTCAACGAGGGGTCCGTTCTTTGCCCATTTTCCGGGGTGAGGTAAAAAAGGCTTGGGAATACCCGTGGTCGAGTGTAAAATTTCACATAGGCGAGCAAAAGGTGGATGTTTTGGTCAAAGATCGAAATTTGTTGGGGCTTGTAGCGAATTGGAGGGAGTTTCTTCAAGGAGTGGATTCAGGGGGAGAAAAGGATTTGCGGCGCTCTACGAAAACGGGCCGTCCATTGGTTGATCGTGGGCATTTGGCACGCATTGAGAAAAAGACCGGCCGCAATTTGCATAAGGGGAAACCAGGACGAAAACCGCCGGATTCCATGAAATAAGTGATGTCCCCCCCGATTCACAACAGCTGCCTCGTAGAGGTGAAGGCTGAAAAAAAATCCTGATCTTCTTTTTTAAAAATTTAGGCATTTTAGCGCACTTGAGGCATTTCAGGCATTTATTTCATTTTGCCCAAAGAATCTCAACTATTTTAGAAACTTTTTTGTATTCGGGGTCTCCTGTGACAACCATAGCGCCGCTCTGCAGGGCTTTGGCGACCGCAAAGGCATCGGCATAGGAAATTGGATATTGCGCTTTTATTTTAGCTGCGGCCATTACTTCTTCATCTGAAATCGAGAGGATTCGAATAGGCAGCAGGCGAATTTTTTCCAAAATTTCTTCGCCCCGCTTCAGGGACGTTACCCGGCATAGGCGATAAAAAACTTCCCCCAGGTTGATAATATGCATAGAAATTGAACTTATCCCTGTCTCAGCCTCAGTGAGCAAGTTATCGACCAATTCGTATCCGGGTTCTTCCTGGAGCCAACATAACAAGGGAAAGGCATCAAACAGATAGTTTTTCATCCTGCTTGACCTCGGATTGATGTTCGCGCATGAGCGCTCGGCTCATGGATGGTTTTCCCTTCAGGGACCCGCGCAATGATTTTCTAAGATTCGGCATCGGCTTGACCAGCACATAATCGTCGATCAATTCAACGATGACCGGCTTTTTAGGAGTTAATTTCAACTTTTCTCGTATCCCCTTGGGGATCACCATCTGACCTTTCGAGGAAATTCTTACTAACGATTTCATTCTTACCCCCCCTATTTGGCTTACCATTATATTAAGTTTTCTATCTGCAAAAATTAAATCAAGGGGAAAGTTTTACTTTAGGTACTTTAGCGCACTTCAGGCTTTTTAGGCATTTACTGGCTTGACATTTTCCCTTAATTTGTTAGTATCCGCGAACTTCGTTCGTTATTATGGCAGTTCGTATTTGAAGAAGGCCGCCGTTCTCTAAAAATAATTTGGGAGGCGAACAAACAATTTGGGTATGGGAAAACTCCCGTCCTGCCCGCGGCTTTCTGGAACCATGGCCTGACACCTCCACATGTTTTTATAAACATATGGCTTAGTCAGACCTATTTGTCAACCATTTATTTCATTAGGTATCGTTATAGGGCTAAGGGTGGCAGGAGAACAAAAGGATGAGGCGCGGAAGGATATTTGCGCATCATTCGGGTGTCGGCGGGAGGAGGGGTTTCAAAGACGTAAGAGTAAATGCACTTCTCGCTTAGCAGGCATTCAGGGCACTCTTTGGTTCGCAGCGCGCATACGACTTTCTTGAAGGCGTAACCAAAGCCCCCGCGAAGGGCCGAACCTTTATATTCCGGGAGATATAGACGGTCTGTCGCCTGGAGGAGGAATTGAAACCGGCCGTATTTGAAATGCCGCAGAGGATTATCCATTAAGGGCCCCCGGGCGATTCCAGATTTAAATCAGGGCTATGGACGCAACTCTATCATTAAAGCTTCAACAGATCAAAGAAATTTTTTGAACTCAGGAGGGGGCACAGCTTTTGAATTGGAGGGGAAAAAACGGGGAGTAAAATTAAGGGACGGGCTTATCTTTCGAAAGTTTCTTTAATTCTTCTATTAGGAGGGGAATAATCTTTCTAAAATCTGCAACGACTCCCAGGTCGGCGTTTTGAAAAATGGCTGCCTTGGGGTCGTTATTGATGGCGATAATCATTTGGGCATCCTGAATTCCCACTACGTGTTGGATCACGCCGGAGATACCGATGCCGATGTAAAGCTTGGGACGGATGGTTTTGCCGCTCTGGCCGATCATTTGTTCTTCAGAAATCCATCCTTCATCGAGGGGCGGGCGCGTCCCTCCAATGGCCCCGTGCAGGACATCTGCCAGTTGTTCCACTAATTTCCAGTCTTCCTGATTCCCGATCCCTGCCCCGCCAGCCACGACCACTTCAGCTTCTTCGATGGTCTGGGCCGGCTTCTTCGCCCAATGAACTTCGACAACCCTCTGTTTCCGGTCTTCGGGTCTGATTTCCACCGGAACATCTTCAATTGTCCCTTTTTTCTTCTGAGGCTCACCCCTCCGACAAACCCCCGGACGAATGGTGGCCATCTGGGGACGATGCTGGGGACAGAGAATGGTAGCCATTACTTTCCCGCCGAAGGCCGGGACTACCTGCATTAGTTCTCCCCGATCGTTGATATCCAGTTGCGTGCAATGGGCGGAGAGCCCGGTGTTGACCCGAGCGGCTACGCGGGCAGCTAAATCCGCCCCCAGGGAAGTCGCTGGAAAGAGAAAGATCTCCGGCCTTTTCTCAGAAATAAGCTCGCTAATCACGCGGGTATAGGGGAGAGTTAAGTATTTTTCTAAGGAGGGATGATCGGCCCTAAAAACCCGGTCGGCCCCATAAATTAGAATCTCATCAGACAATTCTCTTATCTTATGCCCGAGGAAAACAGCGCTAACTTCGGCCAATCCCATCTTCCGGGATAAGAGTCTGGCCGCAGTCAGTAGCTCAAAAGAAACTTCCGCGATGCAGCCTTCTTCCTGCTCGATAAAAACCCAAATTCCCTTCCATCCTTTCAAGTTATTAACACCCCCACCCTAACCCTCCCCCATCCAGGGGGAGGGAATTTTGGATCCCCCAGTATCTCCCCTCCCCTGGCGGGAGGGGGTTGGGGGGAGGGGGATAGAAAAGCAAATTCCTAT
>VGSF01000038.1 GCA_016875165.1 Deltaproteobacteria bacterium | reverse complement strand
TTTTTTATGATATCTCCTCTTCCCGCACCTTTTTGATCCCTCTCCAATTCAACCCGCAAGATTGCGTCTTTCTCCTTTCGTAATCTCTGGATGAAGGGCTCGCCCGTTTTGAAAGAGATGTCCATCATGGGGGCTTCTCGTGAATTCCGAAATAAAGCAGGGCGGTAGATTTCTTTTTCCGGATTGTAGAGGAAAACAGAAATTTTCTCAACCCCCATGCTTTTTTCAATGGTCTCGGCGAGCATGTTGAGAAGGCGGTTCAGATCAACGATAGTCACTAAGCGGCGGCTGAACTCTTCCAGCACCCGGTGGTAATAATATTTATCCCTTACGATGATCTGATGCATCGACCGGTCCATCTTCTCTTTGATTTTGCCAAAGAGGAGAACCGCCACAATCCCCAACAGGATCATTAAGAGGGAAAAGGAAGTTTCAACCCTCTTGAAAAAATACTGCTCTAAAAAATAAACAATAAAAAAACTGGGAATGGCCAGAATAGATATAGATAGAACGTACCCAAGGCTTTTTGACATAAATGTACTTACGTCCATCAGGCGGTGTTGGACAACGGAATATGCCGCAAAAAAAAGACCAGCAGTACCAACAATACTTCCAATAGGATAAACATCTAAGCCAAACATAGGCAAAAAGCCTAGGCCTCCGAGGATAAAACTTACCCCAATGGCCAAGGAAAAATATTTTAACCTTTGCCGCTGATAACTGTCTGCATGGATAAAACCCAAAATGAGATAATATAAAGATAAAATTATGCAAACCGTAAATTGGGTTGTGAAAAGGTGATACAGAGGGCCACTCTGTACATGATATCCCCATCGTGATTCCCGAACTCCCGCTGTAAAATAAGGAGTCCAATTAATCACAACAAAAAAACAGGAAGCTAAATAGGAGGCAAAAATAATTTTTTTTGCTCTCTCAGAAATCCCTACGGGATTCGTAAAGAGCAGGACAAAATGTAATAAAGTGGGAGGTATGAAGAAAAGTCCATTGCGGAAGACTTTCCCCCAAAGATCTGCAAATTCGGGATTGGGAGCGCCGATAATTCCAGCTATGTCGATATACCACACTGAAACACATAAAAGCATTATTGAAAAAGCTTTATTAATCGGATTTGGTTTTCTCTTCGAATATGCAAAAACCCCCACTATAAGATAAATAGTAGCGGCGATTATAGACAATAGGGCATGAATGTTCACTTCATCTTTCCTTTACAGCGGAAAAATCTATTCTGTTATATAAGCCTAAACTATTCTCCGTAGATAGGATGACGTTTTTTTAAAACCATCTTCCGATAATAAAAATTTGATAGAATTGTCCGAAGTTTCCTATTTTGGCTTCCCATCCTTACGCATCGCCTAATAATACTTGGGATTGCGTAGAACTCCTTGTAAGCATTCCACAAACCTTCTTCAAGCTCTTCCTTCCTCATTTTTAAGGGCCGAAAAACAGCACGAAATCCATCATAATGAGACCAGTCATTATCAACAATCCTACCTTCCTTTTCAAGCTTTCTTTGTAATTCTGTCCCAGGCATTGGCGTCAACAAAAAGAATTCGGCGTATGCCACCTTTTTCTTTATTAAAAAAAACACTGTCTTATGAAAAACATCCGAATCATCATCATCCATACCAAAGATGATACTTGCGCGAATGAGTATTCCTTTTTTGTGTATTTTTTCAATATGCTCTGAAATTTCTCCTGCATCAAAAAAAGTTTTTCCATAAGAAGGTAAATTTGATTTAGAAATACTTTCTATCCCAATGTATAATAATCCACAACCACTTTCAGCCATTAAATTGAGGAGATCTTCATCTTTAGAAACATTTAAAGAGGCTTGTCCCCCCCAACGAATTTTCAAAGGAATCAGGGCGTTAAAAAGTTCACGGGCATAAGATTTTTGCCCTATTATATTATCATCAACAAAAAATATATTTTTTAAGTTTTTTTTCTGAATCTCTCGCACAACTTCATCCACCGGCCTCCAGCGATATTCCCCTCCAAAAAATCTGCTCACAGAACAAAATTCACATTTAAAAGGGCACCCCCTTCCTGCCTGAATAGGAAAGTTAATTTTAAAAAGCCGATATCGATCTTTCTGCAAAAGATCATATCGGGGCAGGGGAAGTCCTTTTAGTTCAGGAAATTGGAGAGATTTATAAATTCCTTCCATCTTCCCATTTTTGAAATCTTCCAACACCTTAGGCCATATTCCTTCTGCCTCTCCAACAACCACTGCATCAGCATGGGCCAAGGCCTCTTCTGGTAATGCTGAAGCGTGGATACCCCCCATCACTACTTTCTTCCCTCGCTTTTTAAATTCATCCCCAATTTGGTAAGCCCGGGGGGCTTGGGGGGTCATAAAACCGATGCCAATAAGATCTGCCGAATCGTCAAAAGGAACTTCTTCAAAATATTCGTCAATGATTTCGACTTGAATTTCTGGGGGGGTTAAGGAAGCTAAAACAGGGAGGCTTAAACGTGGAAACATTATTTTTTTTGCTTTATAAACTTTCCCTTCACCAATGATTTGAGAGGGTTGTATGAGTAAAATTTTCAATTTCCAACCTCAGAAAATAGTTAAAAACCCAGATTGTCATCCCTTTACGGCACAGAGAAGAAGGTGGCTGTTAGCCAAACAGCTTTCCTCCAACCATTTCACCTGAAAACCACAGCTTTTCAAAAGATCACTGATTTCTTTTTCTTCCCAGCGATGAAAGATCTGTTTTTTTTTCCGGTGTTGGATTACGAAATTTAGAGTTCCCATCGCCAGAGTGATCGGCAAGAAGAACAAAATAGAAAGAATTCCATTTTCTCTCGTAGATTCCCTAATGAACGAATACCCACCATTCCAAAGCTCTTTAAAGGTCAGTCTTCGGCAAGGGTTGCACATGACAAGTTCGCCACCCTGGGGCAGGAAGGAAGCCAGTTTCTGCAATGCCGCCTTGGGATCATTCATTAAGTAAAGAGAATGAATCATAAATATTTTATTGAAGGAATATTCCGGAAGATTAAAATCATTATTCAAATCTCTTTCCAGGAAAATAAGGTTATCAAGTCTTTTTCTTTCTTTTTTGTTACGCGCTCTTTCCAACATTTCCAGGGATCGATCAACCCCGACGACAAAATACCCGCGCTCAGCTAATTCGATGCTCATAATACCAGTTCCGCATCCGGCATCCAAAAATAAATCGGCAGGGTTTTGAGAATTATTAAGATTTTCAATGATTTCTTTTTGAAGCTTCTGGTAGGGAGGAAATCGTTTAAAGAACTGATCGTAAAAAAAAGCCATTAAATCCCATAGTCGATAACCCCGACCATTTTTCATTAAGGAACACCCAGGATAAAGATGGTTTCAATATCAAAGTTTGTAACTGAGCTTCTTGCAAAAGTCACATATTCCGTCATTCCGGCCCCCGCTTTCACGAGGGTAAACTCCATCCGGAATCCAGAATTACTTGAAATTCCTGGATTCCGGGTCGCGCTTCGCTTGCCCGGAATGACGATTGAGCGCCAGATTTTGAGATTTGCAAGAACCTCAACTGTTTAGCCTTATGAAAAACAGAGTTTAAAAATCCAAAAATTTTAGAGAATCTCCATAAAATCCCTCTTAATCCCCCTGAAGCTGTGAAAAAATTGGGATAGAACATAATTCCCCTCCCCTTGCGGGAGGGGATTAAGGGGAGGGGGATAAATAAGTTAAAGAAATTCTTTAGCTCGTCACCCTCACCCTACCCTCTCCCATCAAGGGAGAGGAGGTATTGCTGAATTTTTTCACAGCTTCCCTTTTTCAAAGGGGGAAACTTTAATTTCCTCCTTTTATTAAAGGGAGGGTGGGAGGGATTTTAAAATGGCTAAACATTTACAAAAATACAAAAAGTTGTTATTTAACAGAAAAATCGTAAGGGAGAAATCCTGCTGTTTCACCAATTCCGAAGAATTATCACCACATTCGTCCCACCCAGGCTGAAGGAATTTACCAGGGCGGTCTGAATTTTCCTTTTCTTTGGCAGGTTGGGAACGTAATCTAAGTCGCATTCCGGATCCGGGACTTCGTAATTAATCGTTGGAGGAAGGATTCCTTCCTTTAGAGCCAAACAGGCCGCGACACTTTGCATGGCCGTTCCCCCGGCCATTGAATGGCCCACCATGGCTTTAATCGTACTTACGGCCAACCGGTAGGCATGTTCGCCGAAAACATGTTTGATAACCGTGGTTTCTTTCTTGTCCAGAACAATAGAGGAATGGGCGTGTCCACAAATATAATCAACATCAGCGGGCTCCAACGAAGACTGGGTAAGGGCGATCTGGTAAGCTTTGATCATATCCCTCGCTTCTGGACTGAAAACCGTTGCATCATCGGCGTCGTTTGTCAGGCCGCAGCCCAAAATCTCGGCGTAAATATTTGCTTTCCGTTTTTGGGCATGCTCCAGCTCTTCGAGGATCAAGGTTCCGGACCCCTCACCAAGAATGAATCCGGCTCTTCTCTTATCGTAAGGGCACATGGCTTTATGGGGGTGACCATTGAGGGAGCTCATCGAATGGGATGCTGAATAAAGGCCGAAGGTCAAAGGATAGATGGGGGTATCCACTCCGCCAGTAACCAGGACTTCGGCCATTCCGCTGGAAACGACATAATAAGCATTGGCCAGGGCTACATTACCGGAAGAACATCCGGCTGAAACGGCAGTGTTATATCCCCGGATGTCAAAGGCATCGGCCATGGCCCCTATCATGGCGTTATGGTTCATCATCCCCAGGAAAAAAGGGTTGACCCTTTTTAAACCCCTTTCATAAAAGGTAGCCCCAAATTTTTCGTAAATATCCATCGGCCCAAGGGCTGTCCCATAACTCAAGCCGACCTGGTAGGGATCTTCTTTGGAAAGGTCTAATTGGGCATCTTCAAGGGCTTTTTGGGTGGAGACTATGGCAAACTGGGTTCCCCGGGAAATTCGACGGGCGCTCTTGGGGGTTAGGAAGTCTGTGGCCTGAAAATCATTAACCTCAGCGGCAAATTTACATGGGTAGGAAGAAGCGTCGAAATGAGTGATCTGGCCTATGCCGCATTTTCCGGAAATTAATGACCTCCAGAAGGCCTCCTTGCCAATTCCAATGGGGGATACTACTCCAACCCCTGTAACTACCACACGTTTTTTTAAAATCGCTCCATCCCCTTTGGTTACCCCCATAGGAGGTGTTTGCTTGAATGGCAATGGTAAGAGATCTGATTTCATTTTTCTAAAACCTCATGGGTTAAAAAACATCAGAACTCCCTTAACAAAGAAAGATCGGCCATTTAAAAAATTTATCCCAAAACTCCTTTTCGAAATCAATAGCGTTCTCAAGTATTTAAGTATATAGAAAGCATGGGAAATGTCAATAAAATTTTTTTAAACAATCTATGCTTTTTCCGCAACTGCCCACGGAAAAAGTGGCCAGCATCAGGCGGGCAGCGAAAAGTCCTGAAATCCCCCCTAACCCCCCTTTGGCAAAGGGGGGAAGGGGTGATTTATCGGCAGCCATTTTTTTCTTGCAAACATGTTTGATGAACTCGTAAAAAGCCCTCCTGGTTGCATTTTCGTCATTCCCGCGAAAGCGGGAATCCAGTAAATTTAAGCAGTTCTGGACTCCTGCTTTCGCAGGAGTGACGTATTTTTCGACTTTTTACGAGATCATCATGTTTGTATTAATAAGGCGGTACGTACGCGGCTAAACTGTTATATTTTTTTCAATAATCTTTTCCGTGGAAAGTATTCACTCCCACGCTTTTGCCAACCGGCTTGTAGATTTTGGGAGAGAGCCAGGGTTCTCCGAGTATTCCATCCTGAATAGCCCAGCTTCGCCCGCGTACCGACCTGTCCGCTCCTTTTGGCCGAAAGGGCGTTAAGCCATCGAGCCTTTCATAAAGTTTCCCGCCGACAAGGAATTCCCGGTCAATCTCTTCCATCCGTTTACGCCCTTCCAGATATCCAAACCCAAAACGCTCATACTGAATGGCGTTATGGTAGAAAAGGGCTTCTCCGGAAATGATCGAAATACTCAATCTGGAGGCGAACCGTTCTAAAACATTGATGAACTCCCTTAATAACCTCAGCCCCGGACGTACCTGCCCTGGAGCCAATCCAGCCATCATGGCTCGCTTCTCTTCCTTTTCATTCCTCAGGGCAGTTCCGAAGAGGGTATCTTTCCCCTCTTCATCTCGATCGATGGAAAAACGCTCTCCCCGGGGATCATTGATTACTACAAAAGAAAGCTCCAGGTTATCCATGAACGGAGTGTCTGAGATCTGCAGGAAAAAGATCGAATCCAGGTCGTCCGGCTTTTGTTTTACATCAATCGAGGCGAACCCATGAGATTCCGGGGTATGGAATTGGACGACCTTTTCTCCTCGCCGATTTGCTAAATTGTTCCGGTCAATTCCAAATATAGTAAATACGGAAGGGGGGATAAGGCTGCGGTAAACCTTGGCTCTTTCCTCCGGGGCGAGGTGATTTATTTCGTGTATTGAGCGGTATTTCATTAAGCGAACCGCAGAGGATATTCCCCAGAGCGTAAGACCGTAAGGAGTAAGGTGCAAAGAGTAAAGATATTCATAATTGATGGAGTCGTAAAAAGTCGTCACTCCGGCCTGCCTGTGCCTGGCAGACAGGTGAAAACCGGAGTCCAGATAATTTATAACTATTTGAAAGAGCTGGATTCCGGCTTTCGCCGGAATGACCGAAAGACGCATTTTCAGGCTTTTTACGAATTCATTAGAGGCTCTTGCAAAAGTATTTTTTTGTGGTTCGACAAGCTTGTCCTGAGCGAACCGTTCACCCTTCGAGAATCTCAGGGCGAACGGTGAGTCGAAGGGCTCACCACGAACGGAAAAACTAAATAATTTCAACCTAAGCCCGTTCACCCTGAGCCTGTCGAAGGGTAAATTACGGACTTTTGCAAGAAGCTCATTATAATTCTTTTAAAAAATTCAGAATTGCTCCACTTAATTGCTGCGGTTCTTCTATCATCAACATGTGGCCAGCTCCTTCGATGATTTCCATTTTCGAGCCGGCAATCTTCTTGTTCAGGAACTCGGAATATTTAACGGGTGTCAGGCGGTCTTGCCGGCCGCAGACGATAAGAGCAGGCAGGCTTATCTTTCCCACCCCTTCCATGATGTCAAATTTATCGCAAGCCGCCATGTCATGGTAACGAACCCGGGAAGATGTCCGGGCCCATTCTCGCTCCCCTTCCGCCAGAACTTCCGGGGAAGCATTATCGGCGAAGGCCCAGGGTTCAAATTTAGGTTCAATCTGGCCATCGGCCATCTTGCGCAGTATTTCCAGGGCATCAGGCAGGACTCGCAGCCGCGCTCCAGTCCCGATCAGAATGATTGCTTTTAATTTCCCGGGATAATGGAGGGCAAAATCCAATACAATTGCCCCTCCCAAAGAGTGTCCGGCCAAAACAACGTTATCCAGCTTCAGAGCATCTAAAAAGTCCTTTAAAAACTCGCGATACTCCAATACACTTTTCATCCCTTCCCCCCGGGATTCCCCGTGGCCGGGCAGGGATACGGCCAGAGATTCGGATACATCAGTTAGGCCATCCATTACCTTATTCCACATAAATGCGTTTCCCCCACTTCCGTGGATAAAAAGGACATTATTTCCAGGATTGGGAATTTTAGCGTTGGCTTTGATATAATGTATCTTCGTTCCCTTTATCACCACTTCTGGCATTTATATCTCCTATTTTTTTTATTTGATAATCTCGTAAAAAGTCGGCAGAAGAGTCATAAAAAGTCGGCAGAAGAGTCATTGCGAGCGAAAGCAAAGCAATCTCGTTTTTATAAGTCCTTGAAAATACGGGATTGCTTCGTCGTCCCGCATTGGCGGAACTCCTCGCAATGACGAAAACGGGACTTTTTACGAGACCATCAATTTCTCGCCAATATTTTTTGAAAACTACCATAGCATCGGCCATTTTTCAACTCTTTATTGATGGCTTCGTAAAAAGTCCATCTGCGGCGTTGCGCTTCACCTTCGTCGTTGCAGCGTACCTGTAAGTACGCTTCACTCCTCAGGTTTTGCGCGCCTTGCATCTGGAGCTTTTTACGAAACCATCTGAGCCTCTTGCAAAAGTATTTTTTTGTGGTTCGACAAGCTCACCACGAACGGAAAAACTAAATAATTTCAACCTAAGCCCGTTCACCCTGAGCCTGTCGAAGGGTAAATTACGGACTTTTGCAAGAAGCTCATCTTTATTGACAAAACCCGTATTCGCAGATAATACTTGAAACATCAAGTATGAAAGGAAAGCCTGAAAAACATGGAATCTTTTAAAAAAATAGCCATATTGGCGGCGAAGGAAGCCGGGCTTCTTTTAAAAAATAAACTTGGCCAGAGAAGAAAAGTGGCCTACAAGGGAGCAGTCAATTTAGTTACGGAGATGGACCTCCTTGCCGAAAAAGTCATCGTTTCCACCATCAACCGGCGCTATCCGGATCACAATATATTAGCCGAGGAACAAACCACAAAGCAGAAAAATTCTCCTTTCCGCTGGATTATCGATCCCTTAGACGGAACCACCAATTATGCCCACGGCTTCCCGGTTTTTTGCGTCTCTATCGCCCTGGAAAAGTCCGGGGAAATAATCCTTGGCGTAGTTTATGACCCGACGCGCGGAGAACTTTTCCTGGCCGAAAAAGGAAAAGGAGCGCGTCTGAACGGGAAAAAAATCCAGGTGTCTTCGGTCCCCAAATTATCTCTTAGCCTCCTGGCCACGGGATTCCCTTATGACCTGCGGGAAAGTCCGGTCAATAATTTTGACCATTTTCATAATTTTGCCCTGCGGGTCCATGCCGTAAGAAGGGCCGGTTCTGCGGCCCTGGACCTCTGCTACGTGGCTGCGGGGCGTTTTGACGGGTTCTGGGAAATGAAGTTAGGGACCTGGGACATGGCTGCCGGAAGCCTGATTGTTCGGGAAGCCGGGGGGAAAATTACCGATTTTTCCGGGAAAAACCTCGGCCTGAATGGACAACATGTCCTGGCCAGCAACGGGAAGATTCACCGGGAAATGCTTAATATCTTAAAGATGGGGAAATCATGGTGAAAAATAACGATTCCGGGGAAGGCAGGAATCAGAAGTCAGATGTCAGATGTCAGATGTCAGAACCACTTGCGCCTTACGCCTTGCGCCTCACGGCTTTATAAGGGAATCATATAGGCTCATCACTTTTTTGGTAATGGCCGGCCAGCTAAATTGCTTGACTTTGGCCAAGGCCGCCCGGGTCAATTTTTTGGCTAATGGAGGATTCTCGATAACCTCCTGGATCCGGTCGGCCAGAGCTTTCCAATCCCCTTCCGGGACTAAAAATCCGGTTTGACCATCCTTTACCGTGTACTGGAGCCCGCCAACTCTGGAAGCTATCACCGGTGTTCCGCAGGCCATGGCTTCCAGGGCCACCATGCCAAAAGATTCATACCGTGAAGATAAGACCAGGGCCTTGGCTGCTGAATAGAAATAGGGCAGCAGATCCTGCCGCTGTGATCCCCAAAAAGCAACCTTATCATGTAATTTCATACGGTTGACCATCTTCCGTAACTTCTGCATTTCCTGGCTTTCAGCCCGGTGGTCTGCATCCAATTCGCCCCCAATTATGATCAACCCTAAATTATGACTGTGACTGCGCCCCCATGGTTTGCGGGAAAGATGATTGATAGCTCTGATCAATACATCAATTCCTTTAATTGCGTCAATCCGGCCGACAAATAGAACAAATTCCCTTTCCGAAAGGCCGAGTATTTTTTTGGCTTTCATGGCCGGAAGGGGTTTAAAAAGGGTCAGATCCACCCCGCAGGGGATAACCAGGATTTTGGCAGGGTTGTGCAGGATCATTTGTTCCCTTTCCCATGGACTCGGGGCGATCAGGCAATCAGCCACATCCATGATTTGCTTTTCGACCCTTAGACGGTCCCTGGTTTCTTTCTCCTCACCCTTCCGCCTGACTGAATTTTTTAAAACTCCTAAAGTGTGAAACATATGCACTAAAGGAATAGACCATTGACCCTTGAGATGCTCCCCTACCCAGCCGGAAAGCCAATAATGGGAATGCACTAAATCGTAGCAAATCTTATTCTCTTTGGCGAATTGAACGATTCTCGAAGTAAACTCGGGTAAAAAATTCAGAATCTCGTTTTTAGGCACAGGTTCTTCCGGCCCTGCCTGGAGGTGAATGACCCGGGCCTTTCGGCCCATGGAGACGATTCGGGAGATATGGGGATTTTGGGATCGGGTGAATACATCCACCCGCAGGCCAAGGCGGCCCATCTCCCGGCTTAATTCGCGCACGTAAACGTTCATTCCCCCGGTTTCTTTGCCTCCGAGGGCCGCTAAAGGACAACTGTGCACGCTGAGAACAGCGATACGTCTCATCTTTTTTCCACACGAATCCGGTAGATTTTTTCCTCTTTGCCCCCCAGGCGATATTTATATTCTTCCCTTCCCCGCAAGAAATTGAACCGTATCATGCCTTTTTCTATGGCCCGGCGAATACAAAGGGCAGCCAGGATAATACCGGGACTGAACCTGCTAAATTGGGGATCATACCCCGAGTTGTAAACGTATTCTGTTCCTGCAAAATCAAAAGAGAAAAACGCAGCAACCTCCTGGCCCTCGACTTTCAAAAAAGACAATTTTAGCCATCCCCTCTCCTTAAATCGAGAGGCAATCTCCCGGAAATAAGATTCCATCGCCGGAGTCATGAATTCTGCCTTGTCCTTCCGGCTCTTGCGGTTAAGGGAAAAAAAAATTTCCATTTTTTCCGGACCGGAAGGCAAATCCTCATTCCCCGACAATTCGAAAGTGGCTTCCCTCTCTATGCGGCGCATTTTCCGGCGAAGCTCGTGCCGGTCCTTTGCATTTAATCTTTCCAAAAAATCTTCCCAATTAGAGGGAAGGTCCAGATAGATAGCCGCCTCTTCAACTTCTTTTACCACCTTGAAGCCGAAAGACTCCATAACCGGGGGTAAAAATTGGGCCGTGGGTGAGAATTCGGAGATTCCGTCAAACTCCAGATATTCCCATGGCCCTTCCCGGAAAAAACCGGCCAGGGCCTTGAAAACCTGTTCTTCACTACCTGGGGCGACAATTAGGTCGCGGTAATCGCAAACATCCGTGCTGCCCAGCAGGGTAAGCCCGTTTCCCTCTCCTTTTGAATTCACGAAGGCGCCCAGGGCTAAAAGAGGGCCTAGGTCAGTCCGGCAAAGGATTATCTTCACCTCAAGCAAACTTCCGAAATGCCTCAACCAGATTTCATTCCAGGCAGGGGTAAGGAAAGGATTTGGATAATGGCTGCCTAAGAGAAGCGCTTCCCATTCTTCCGTCAAAGCCTCCGGAAAGGAACTTGCCTTAAGCGCTTCGAGTATCATGACTGGTCCTTGTCCATCCGCAGGGGTAGAGGATAGAATGGTGTTTGCCTCTCCCGCCCGACTGTGGTTTCCAATCCATGACCGGGATAAATGATCGTATCATCAGGGAGGACGAAAATTTTCGAATGGATGGATGCCAGGATCATCTGTTCATCTGATCCGGGGATCGACGTGTTACCGGGGCCATTGGGAAAGATAGTGTCTCCGCTGAAGAGTTTTTTTTCGCCAAGCAAACAAACTCCACCTGGCGAATGGCCAGGTGTATGCAAAACCTTTAAGGAATAGTTGCCAAACGCCAGCATTTGCCCGTCTTGCAGGAAAAAATCCGGAGGTTTTTTCAACCCCCTAACATCCCCCGCATGAATCCCCACGGGGGCGCCGGCCTTATTTCTCACTTCTTCCAGGGCGCCTATATGATCCCTATGACCATGGGTAATCAGGATATACCTGATAACCGTCCCCTCCGCTTCTTGCAGGATGCGTTGGGCCTCGGCTGCCGGATCGATAATTACGCCTTCCCGCGTCCAGGGACAGGTCAGGATATAACAATTATTTCCAAAAAAACCCACTTCCAATCTTTTAATTTCCACCATGCCCCCTTTTACGTAAAGCGTAAGTCGCAATCGTCTAAGTCGTTCCACCCCTTAGGCCTTACGGTTTTTCCGCTCTGTTCTCTACCATTTTCGCCTGGCGCCTTGGGCCTTGCGCCTGTTGCCTCTCACTCTTTATTACCTATTCCTTGTTTTTATTGCCCTGCGCCATTCGTCCATCGTTCATGGTTCATCGTCCATCGTCCATCGTCTTTCGTCTTTCGTCTATCGCCTTACGCCTTGCGTTCTTTTTTAAAACCCACTGAAAGGTACAGGAATGAAAGTTAAACTAAAAATGGCTACGGCCACCCATCCCATAATCTTGCGCTTGCGGTCTAAAGGAACCCACCATTTAAGCAAAGGGGGATGACGAAATCCCATAATGAAAAGAAGAAGCCCCCATAAAAGCCAGCCCGGCCATCCAAAAACACCCAGGCCCAATAATCCCACAAAAACATATTTGGCAATTTTATTCTGTCTTTCCCCCAGGAGGGCATAGGCCACATGCCCCCCATCTAATTGCCCGATGGGTAAAAGATTGAGGGAGGTAACTAATAGACCGATCCAACCGGCAAACCCGACCGGGTGGATGACAATATTAAAACCTTCGGGGACGGGACCCACCACCAGCCGGCTCAATAAGGAAAGGAGGAGGGAAGAACCCAGAGTGGTTCCTGCCTGCTCTTGAACCATCTTCACTTCCGAAAGCTGAAGGCCCAGGATGAGAAGGGGGATAGAGACAGCGATGCCCACCAGGGGCCCGGCTGCGCCCACGTCTAATAGGATCCGCCGGTCCCGCACGGGTGAAAGTATTTTGATGAAAGCCCCAAAGGTGCCGATAAAAGAAGGCGCCGGGATGAAATATGGCAAGGTAACATTTAGTCCATGCTTTTTGGCGACCAGGTAATGCCCCAGCTCATGCGCCAGGAGAATGCCCAGCAGGGAGAAGGAAAACGGAATCCCTTTGAAAATCTGCTCTGGATTTTTCAAAGGGTTCACCCCCTCCTGGAGCGCCCCGGCTAAAAGAGTTGTAGCCAGGGTGAGGATAAACAGGATGAAATTAACCGCGATCCGGGGCCTGGGGTAAATCGGGGCTGGATAAGGCCCATCCTCCATATATTCCGGCCTGGTTGATTCTTCAATTTTATTTCTTAGCCAAAATTTCCTAAAATCCATTTTTCCCATCACCCCTTTTGATGATCTCGTAAAAAGTCTGAAAATGCCCTTTTCCGTCATTCCGGCGAAAGCCGGAATCCAGCGAGCCTCTTGCAAAAGTATTTTTTGTGGTTCGACAAGCTCACCACGAACGGAAAAACTAAATAATTTCAACCTAAGCCCGTTCACCCTGAGCCTGTCGAAGGGTAAATTACGGACTTTTGCAAGAGGCTCCAGTATTTTCAAATGCTTATAAATGGTTTTCACCTGTCTGCCAGGCACAGGCAGGCCGGAGTGACGACTTTTTACGAGATCATCCCTTTTAAAATAACAAAAGGCGCCCCTTCAGGCAACACAAATTCAATCCCAAAATTGCTTAAGGGGTAAGCCGGGAGGCCTAATGGGATAGGAAGATTGATCCTCTCTTACCGCTCTCGCCCCTTGCGCTCTCTCGCCTTACGATATTTAACCCTTTGTATCAATTTAGCGGTTTGAAAAAGTGGTTTTACCACCTTTATTGAGGTCCGGGGGTCTGGGTGGAACGCGCCGGAAGCATCGGCCGGGTTTCCGCTTGGCCACGAAGAACCCCGCTCGTTTCCGCCGGAGGAGGCGGGGGGCGTTTTCCCCGCCCCACCCGCGAAGAAATCAGCGCCTTATGATTCCAATCCCGCCATGGCGGGACCAGGCCCCCGGACCATGGATTCCCTCTGACCTTACGCCCCACCTCTTTTCAAGGAGTTAAAGTGTTACAACCCTTTTTTCCTTGAAATTATTAAATGGCTGAGGTATAAACATCCTACAAGGCAAGCCATGAACACTCTGGACATAGTTTTTATCGTAATCATCGGAGCATCGGTTATTTACAGCCTGATCCGCGGACTGGTGCGGGAAATCTTTTCTTTCCTTTCCATCATCCTGGGTTTCTTCGCTGCCAGCTATGGCGCTTCGTCTTGGGCCAATTGGCTGAGACGCTGGGTGGAAAATGAAACCCTGGGTCAGATTCTCGGGTTTGCCATCCTTTTCATCCTCGTTGCCCTCTCCATAAGTCTTTTAGGCAAGGCCCTTTCCCGTCTGGTGAAAAAGATGGACCTTAGCTTCGCGGATCGTTTGGGAGGAGCAGCCTTTGGCTTTCTAAAGGCCATCCTCCTCATCGCTATTGCCCTGCTCGTGCTAACGGCCTTTTTACCCCCTAAAAGTAAGACTCTTTCGGATTCTCAGATTGCTCCTGTTGCCGTTACTATCGCCCGCGGTCTTTCTTATCTGGTCCCGGAGAAACTCGGCGCCCTCTATATGGAGAAAGAAAAAGAGCTTAAAAAATACTGGGCTGCTCAGGAATTGGCCGGGGGAAAAAACGAGGCTAAAGGAGAGAAAAGATGATGGGGAGGCTCTTTTTTTTCGACAGGAACAGCGGGCATAAAGGAACTACTCCCATTGGTTGTCTGGTGTTCTTGATCCTGGCCGGCGTGTTTTTATACGTTGGATTCAAGGTGGGCAAGACTTATTGGAATTATTTTGAGGTAAAATATAAAATCCAGGAGGCTTTGAACTGGGCAGTTGCCGGAAGTGAAAAACACGAAGCGCAAATAAAGGAGAAAATCATTGTCAAGGCCACTGAAGTTGGAGTGGAGATTAAACCCCGTAACATCCAAATCAGGCAGACGACAGACTCACTAATCATATCCGTTTCCTGGGACAGCCAAATAGACCTTCATTATTATATCTATCCGCTGAAATTCGAGGTTACTTTAACAGAAATAAAACGATGGCACAAAGGCCCCCTGGTGGTTAAGTAAACCGGCTTTGAATTCCAGGGTTTGGTTAAATTACAAATTCAGCCACATTGATATTATATTCGTTCGGGTCTAAAGTTTTGAAAATGGACTTCTTGAAGGTCTTCGTCTCTTCATCCATCTCGCGCAGGTCCACGATCTTTCCCTTGCGATATTGACCATCGCTGTAATAAAGCAGGCAGACTTTCGGCCGATCGATTAAATCCGGATCCTCCTGCGTTTCCATGACAATCCCCATTTCATTGGTGTCCAACAAGACCAGGGTTCCCAGGGGAAAGATGCCGATCATGTTGATGAAGATTTTGACCAGAACCGGGTCAAAGTCCTTACCCGCCCGTTCCAGCATGAAGCCTAATATTTTCTCCGAAACATAGAGAAATTTTCGATAGGACCGCGGCCTTACCAAGGCGTCATAGAAATCCGCTATGGCGACAATCTTGCCGAAGAGAGAAAGGTTCTTTTTACGGGAAAGCCTGGGATAACCGGTCAAGTCATACTTCAGGTGATGCTCAAAAGCCCCGCTTATCAAACGGGTCGAGAGTTCTCCCCACTCTTTCATTTGAATCACCATTGCCGCCCCTGTTACCGGGTGGAGCCGGATGACCGTCCACTCTTCAGGCGACAGTTTCTCCGTCTTGTTCAATATCTCCTGCGGAATTCTGATCTTCCCGATATCGTGGAACAGCCCGGCCATGCCTAAATCGCTCAATTGTTTCTTGGGGATTCCGATCCTCTGGCCCAGGGCGATGGCGTAAATGGACACGTTGACCGAGTGGTTGAAAGTATATTCGTCATAATTTTTTATACAGGCCAATCCTAACAGGGCGGATTCGTCTTGTTTAATGGAACTCACGGCATCCTGCATGAGGTGCTTGGCCTTGCGGATGTTGATCAGTCTTTGATTCTTGATGCCTTCCACGATTTCCCTGACCAGGTTGAGGCTTTTAAAATAGACCTCTTTGGCCTGCTGCTTCTGATCTTTATCATCAACGAGCCGATCTTCTTCCTTAAAAAACTCGAGTTTGCCGGTAGCAATAGACTGAATCCCCTTCAGGGCCATATGGTTTTCTACTAACAGGTGATTGTTCTCGTTGTTCTCCTCCAGTCCGTAAAGAAGGAAGACAAAGTCCTTGAGGGTTTCAGCCTGCATCTCTCCGCTGAATTCCAGCTTGCCGATGCCGCGTTTGATCATCTCCCGGGAGAAATTTTTAAAGATGAGAAATTTATCCGCCTTCACGGGAAGGCGTAAGTTGTTGAAGTAATAGTTGTCCCCGACGATTTTTAACAAAAAAGGGCGTTCGGCGATGATCCAGGGATTGATTATCTGCAGACAATCCTCAGTCATCCGCTCGATCGATTCGTTGTTCCGGTCATAGAGGCTTGCTCCCTTGAGCAGGCGATAGAAGCGCAGGATAAATTCCGTACCCTGCAACACCTGCGTCTCTTCATGGTCCGGGTCGGAAAGGGGCTCCCCCTCTGCTCCCTTGATCCGGTCTTCCTGTTCTTCGGACATCAAACCGCGAACTCCTTAGAAGTCTGTCTGCGCTCCGCCTGCATGCAAGCCCGGCGGATGGATTCATCTTTCGAGTTTCTTCCGACCTCCAGGATGGCTCTGGCTTCGGGCGTTCCAATGAGGGCCAGAGCATTGGCCGCTCCAAGTCTGATTTGGTCCTTTTTCCCCATCTCAAACCAGCCTTTCTGCTCCAGCATCTTCTGCAGAGGCTGTATGGCCTCCTTCGAACCGACCATCCCGATGGCGTCGAAGAACGCCTTAATTTCCGCCGCATCCCTCTTGTAAAAATCTTTCGACTGCACCTCTTCCAAGAGAGCCGGCAGGCTGGCCTTCTTTCCTACCCGCGCCAGGTTGAGGGCGGCCATGCTGCGGTTGCGGTCGTCGGCATCCTTAATGGCCTCCCGAAGAAGGGAAAAAACTCTGGAATCGTTGATCATCCCCAGCGCTTGGATCCCTTCTCTTCTCACCCGCGCCTCCTGGTGCTGGAGGACCTTCTGGAAGATGGGCACGCTTGTCCCCTTGCCGATGCGCCCCAGGATGTAAAGAATATTCCGAACGAGGAACCATCTTGGATCCTCAAGGAAAGGAAAGAACAGTTCCGGGTTATTCTTGCCTCTTTCCACCAGCACTTCGCAGATCATACGCCGGGACTTGGAGTTGCTGGTCTCTCCCAGGACATCAATGAGCGGCGGAATGGAATTGGCTTTCAGGAGAGAGAGATACCTGCTGATACCCTCCAAAGGAACCTCCCCCGCTTTTTCCAGGATCTTACCGATTCTTTCCATCCCTTCGGCTTCCCCGGCCTTTTCGATCATTTTCTCGATGGCCTCTTTCTGCCAAGCCTCCAGTTCATAGGTACTCAGGATGATATTCAGCCGCGTTAAAAGATCACCGGCCCTTTTAAATTCACCCACAATGATCAGGGCGTCCAGAAGTTTCTGGAGGATATGGATGGTGGTTTGATAGGAAAGAGGAGATTTATCCAGGGCCAAGATTTCAAATAGGATATCGATGACGTTGAAGATAAAGGTGGGGGCGGTCTCTTGTTCCACCTCTTTGCGCAACTCTTCCAGTTCTTCCGGAGAGAGAAAATAGACGCTGCGATTGACGGCCACCAGCGGTGTGTCTTCGGCCTTCTTCAATAACTCATAATAATCGGTCCCTGTTCCGTCCATCTCCTCGCCGAAGTCCGCCAGGAAAGTCTGATCCGGAGGATTGGGATTTATTTTTTCCCTGAACTGCTCCACATTTGCAGGAATGATGACCGATGTGTCATCTAAATATGCTTCGGTGGCCAGATAGCCTATGTGCAGGAATTCCTTCTCCCAAAGCATGGTGACCACGTCGTCTTCCGTCTGGTTGATGGTCTCGGTACTCTTCAGGATATGAATCAGACCGTCCACCTCCCAGTCCTCCAACCCCTCCATGAAGCGAAGTTCCCGGAGTCCGTCCTTATAAAGATGAAAGGCCAAACTGGTTTTCACGTCCGGGTTTTCATAAAGCGCGACCCCCTGGAAAGAGAGAGTGCTCTCTTCGACCTGAAGAACGAAAATATGGTATTGGCTCAGGAACTCTTGGAACTTCCGGCAAACTTGTTCGCAAAAGCCCACCAAGGAAGGGTTTTCAGGGGGGTACAAGCGGAAAGCCTTAATGGTCTTCACTAAGGTGTTTATTAAATCTCTGGCCCGGGCAATCGCTTCGTCGAGATCTTTCCCCTCGATCGATGACGTATCCCCCCGGAGATTGGATTTATTTTTCCCCTCGGTCGATTCTGCAGGCATGACCTTTCTTTCCGACCATGACGAAATTAATTCTATCTTCCTTTTTTAAAAAAATCTGTCAATGCAAAATAGTCCGATAGTCTTATAGTCGCGTAGTCGTATAGTCGTTTGGTCTCTCGTCCATCGTCTCTCGTCTTTCGTCCCTCGTCTGTCTTTACCGCCTTGCGCCAATCTTTATCGCCTATCACCTATAGCCTATTACCTGTTTTTATTATAACCCCATCATCCGCGCAATAATCGTTTTCATGACCTCGGTAGTGCCGGCAGCGATGGAGCCCATTCGCGCGTCCAGGGCATCCCGGCAGATTTCATACTCATCCATGTAGCCATATCCCCCATGGAGCTGGACACATTGGTAAGCCACCCGGTTGGCCAGTTCGGCATTGTACCATTTGGCCATGGAAACTTTCTTAGTGATGTCCTTTTTTTCCATATGGTCCAGAACCATATGGTAGCTGAAATCTTTGGCCATCTCAATCTCCGTGGCCATTTCCACGAGTTTGAAAGCATTGTGCTGATGACGCGAGACTGGTTTCCCAAAAACTGTTCTTGTTTTGCAATACTCTATTGTAATCTCCAGCATGCGCTCGGCGCTGAGAACAGCCCCGAGGCAGGAAACCAGTCTTTCCTGCTGCAGGTTGCGCATCATGGGCACAAAGCCATCGCCTTCCCTTCCTAACAGATTGGTTACAGGAACCCGGCAGTCCTCAAAGAAGAGTTCAGCCGTATCCGATGAGTGCAGGCCCATTTTTTCCAGTTTCCGGCTTTTGATGAAGCCCGGCGTTCCGTTCTCCACCACGATCAGCGAAACTCCTTTGTATGGGGGCTGAGCCCTGGGGTCAGTCTTCACGGCCAGAACAATCAAGTCACAATAATATCCGTTGGTAATGAAGGTCTTTTGCCCATTGATGATGTAATCGTCTCCATCGCGGACCGCCACAGTGCGGATGGCCTGAAGGTCTGAGCCGGCCCCAGGCTCGGTCATGCCGATGGCTGAAATGAACTCGCCGGAACAACACTTGGGCAGCCAGCGCATCTTCTGTTCTTCGGTCCCCAGGATATCAATGTAGGGCATGGTGATATCGTTGTGCACCCCTACGGCAGCGCCCAAGCCCCATGCCCCGGAGCGGTGCAGCTCTTCTATGAGAACCACCGAATAAACAAAATCCGCCCCTGCCCCGCCGTATTTCTCAACCAGCCAGTAACCGATGAATCCCTGCTCGCCCATTTTTCTCCAGATTTCCCTTGGAACCTGGCGATTCTTACGCCATTCATCGAGATGGGGTTTAACTTCTTTCTCCAGAAAGCTGCGCAGCGAACGGCGGAAGATTTCATGTTCTTCCAGAAAGATTTGAACGGCCATCATTCACCTCTCCTTTGGATTTAGGAAAACTGTGGCCAATTATATATAAAAAAGGGAAAGATAGGAATAGTTAGGTCAATTTGGGGAGTGGGCAATTTTTTAGGGAAAAGGGAGAAACGGAATGTTTGCCTTTGCAAAGGTTACTTTCCCTCCTCGAGTTCGTTCTGAATCGACTTGATTTGTTTATTCAGCGCCTCTATTTCCGCGTTCAGCCTAATTATGGTGTTTCGGTCGTGGACCATCCAGTTGGTCCGCAGGCTCCGCGCCTCCTTCTGTTTATCTTCAATTTCTTTCCGGAGTTCCTCGATTTGCTTTTCTTTCTCTTCGAAGGCTTTGAGTTTTTTGGCCTCGGCCTCCATCTTATCCCTGACTGCCTCTAATTCTTTCCGGTCGGCTTCCCGGACTTTTATAACCCGTTCTCTTGCCGCAGGTTCATCTTCTCTCTTTTTTTCTTTTTCCTCTGCCGGGGGTGCCGGGGATTGAGGTTTGGGTTCTTCTCGAATGGTTTTAACCTGATCCCGGTATTCTTTGGGAATGGACTCGTACCGGTCTGTGAAATGAACTGTTCCCTTCTTATCAACGTATTTGTATAAGGCCGCCCCAGCGGTCATAAGCCACCAGGGCATAATGGTCAATAAGAAAAAAGCGGCCCCGACGATTAGGAAATTCTTTATTTTTTCCATGGAATCTATTATACAAGCTTTTTTTCTTTACATCCACAATTTTTTATTGTATTCTATAAACCTACATTTAACCCCACTTTATTGCGTCCCCATCGTCTAGCCCGGCCAAGGACACCGGCCTTTCACGCCGGTAACAGGGGTTCGAATCCCCTTGGGGACGCCAAAGGAAATAAGGGGTTAGCAATCTTTTTTCTTTGCTAACCTTTTTTTGAATCTGGAAAAAGGGGTAGGCAAAGAATTAGCATGGGATTTAAAATCATAATTCTTACCAAAATACAGGATTTCTCACTCAAAAACACTGGATTCACCCCATTTACTCCTTGATTCTTTTTCTTTAATTCAATTACCCCAAAAATCTAAGTCTATTAATGGCCCTGACCAGCGGCGATTGCTGGGAGGGAGACAGGTTAAATTTGATAATGAAAGGATAGCTGATGTTACTAACCAAAACCTCGGGTAAAAAGACCGAAGCTTTAAAATGCCTCCGCTGTGGCGGGCGAATGATCTTTGAAAAATTTTATGATGTGAATAACATCTTTTTCGGGTGGCATTGTATATTTTGCGGAGAGGCCCTTGATCCGATTATTCTCCTTCACCGACTCAGCAAGAAGGCCGACTTGAAAATCCCTGAGGGTGAGGAAAATATAATGCTTTTGCTAAGGGTAATGGGGGACGTTGATTCTTACAGTGCATTGCGCTTGGCAAGATCATCCTCTTTTTTATAAAATCAGCCCATGCCACGACAAGCCCGGTTAGATACTCCCGGCGCCCTTCACCATATCATGGTGCGGGGAATAAACCGGTCACAAATATTTGACGACGATGAGGATCGGTCTCGTTTTCTTACCCGCCTGGGCGAAAACATCCTAAAAACGCATTCCTCCCTCTATGCCTGGGCGCTCATGGAAACGCACGTCCATCTATTGGTGCGGAGCGGCCCACAGGGAATTTCCGCCCTCATGCGAAAGCTCCTTACTTGGTACGCCCAATACTACAATCGGCGCCATCGGCGTACAGGGCATCTATTTGAAAACCGTTACAAATCAATCCTATGTGAGGAAGAGAATTACCTTTTGGCCCTTGTGAGATACATCCATTTAAATCCGGTACGGGCTAAGCTGGTAAAAACCATGGGGGAGTTGGATCTTTATCCTTGGACTGGGCATCTATTGCCGCCGGTCAGAAAATGACTAGGAATAGCCGGTCTGAAAGTGAGCAGGGGTAGGGATGAGGCATAGGTGTGCGTTACCTCTTGATAGCGGCCAGTCGAATGTTCCTAAAATGGGGTCCATTCCCGCGCGTCGTTTCCAGATAGTTCAAGAAGTTTAAAATCAACGGGGCATCGAGCTCCTCCAGATGCAATTCCGACGGGCTCACCTTGAGGCAATTACTGGCATATTCCAAGAGGAGCTGGAAAGCGTAGGCATAGGATTCGCAGGTGTTATGGCTGGCACCGCGTTCGACCGGCAAGTGTTGCTGAAGGAAGGCCGTAAGGTGGGATGCGATCGGAGTCATGGCCTCCCTCCCCTCACAAATCTTTCACAAGATTCTGCAGTGTTTCTCATCATCTCCGGCGTTGCTTCCAGATACCAATAGGTATCACAGACCCTGCTGTGACCCAGATAGGTGGAGAGGGCCAACATATGTTTGGTGATGTGATTGCGCCCATCCGGGCAGGCTTCCAAAGCCCTTACGGCAAAGGTGTGCCGCAGCGAGTGAGGCGTGGGGCCTGATAGCCCCGGTCCTCGCGGCAGGCCCATTTTGTCGACCGCAGTTTGGAAAGCGGTTTCAACATTAGCAACAAGTAAGGGTTTTCTTCGCAAAGAAATAAATACGTGGTCATCAAAAGGGGCATAAGGACGGCGGCGTTCGAGATAACGTTCTATCCCGGCTCGCGCCGTTTCGTGCAAGGGTACCAAGCGACTCTTGCGGAACTTGGAAGAACGAATCATCAGACCATCTGGAGTAATGTCATCAAAGCGCAGCCGAATGGCCTCGGACACACGCAGTCCCGTGCAGGCCAGCAGAGCGAACAACGTGCTGTAAGTCTGCCGACGTAAAGAACGATAACCAGACTGAGATGCCGCTTGCACGAGACGCTGAATGTTTTCCTGGGAAAAGATGTAGGGGGTAGGCCGCCGCCGCTTTTCGCTGCCCAAAATAGCTGGCGGTAGTTCATGGGATGGATTCTCGGCACGGATGTACCGGGTAAATCTGATCACGTGGCCTAGCCGACGGGCCCGCTGATGAACCGATCGTGCCAATCCGGCCCACTCGATGGCGGTCTGGGCGCAAACGTGGCCTTTTCCTCTTGCCCCTGAGAAGAGGGCAAAACTTCTTAAGAGATTGCCTGCGGATTTGAGTTCGAATCCGCAAGCGCGCCGTACCTTCAGATAGGACTCCAAAGCTTGAGCTAACATGGCCGCACCTCCGGCCAGGGTTGCGCAATCTGCCGCAGAGTAGGCACGTCTACTTTGGCGTAAACTTGCGTCGTCTCGATGGAACGGTGCCGAAGGAGGGCCGCGATGTCCTGCAGCGATGCCCCTTGCCGTAAAAGGGAAGACGCTGCAGAGTGACGAAGCACATGGGCCGCGCCCCGGCTCGGACACTTGATTCCCGCCCGGCGCATCGCCCGCGCGACGATGACCGAAATGGCGCTGTGGGAAGCGAAAGCACGAAAAGGGGCGCGAGCGCGGATAAACAGGACATCGGTATCGGTTCGAGGCCGGCCGTCTTGCAGGTAGGCCACAACCGCATGTCCAACCTCCTGGGTCAAAGGCAGCCAAGCTTGACGACGCCCTTTTCCAGATACGCGGATCCTGGCTTCCTCCCAGTCGATATCGCCTAAATGAAGCCGGAGGATATCGCCCGCGCGCAGTCCCAGGCGAGCGAGGAGAAGTAGAATCGCACGATCTCGCTTACTGACTGGAGAGTCCGATTCACAGGAGGTGATGATATGCTCTACTTCTTCCGGCTGCAGGTACCGTGGCAGAGAGGAAAGACGTCAATGAGCCAGCACGGGGATAGCTGCGATCAGATCATCGGAACATTTGCCTTCCGAAATCAGAAAGCGGAGAAACATACGAAGCCCCGTGGTACATTGTTTTGCTGCCGCCCACCCACAACCTTGACTTTTTCCCAAAACAAACTGTCGCAAACTCGGAGCGTCAAATCGGCGTGGATCTTCCCCGAACCGGTTCAGTAGGTCCCGAATCGATAGGCTGTAATTGTAGAGGGTAAGATCACAGGTCCCGCGGTGTTGGCGCATCCACTGGCAGAATGCAGTGAGCAGGAGTGGATCTTGCCCTGTGGGGTCAGCAACGGAACCGGTGATTACACCAGCACCTCGAAGCTGTTTCAGGAACAAGCGTGCACCATTGAGTAAATCTAACCGATGAGTGTAGCCATACCGCGGGCATTGGCATCGACCCAGGTGGCGGTCGAAACCCTCAAGGACCTTCTCTGTAAGATTCGAAATCGGAATGCCTTCTTGGTTTGTCCAGTAGATGAGATGTTCCGCCGCTCGAATGTGCCTGCGGGCGGTTATTTCGGCGTACCCCACACGATATAGTTCTTCAGCGAACCTTTCAAGTAATGGGCCACCCGGACCGTCGCGCAGCGCTTGAATCCGCTTTGCGCCATCGAAAAATTGTTTAAACATGACGTCCTCCTTGGTTTGGAATTTTGGGTCAGAAAGACGTCATTATTATGCGCAGTAGCTATCGTTGGAAGCAAAGCCTAGTTCATTGAAAGAACTAGGTTATTATCCGATTGCAAGATCATCCTCTCAGCATAACCATAAACTCCGCATTAAACTTACCCTTCCTTCGCTGACTGGGGAAAGGTGTTCGACTCCACCACTGTGGCTACAGCGATTGCTGACCGCCTCGTTCACAACTCGGAGGTCCTTATCCTTGGAGGAACAAGTTATCGAAGAAAACAAAAATAGCCCTACGTGAATCCCAAAGAACTATAGGGGCGGCCACACATGGCACCCAGCCCCACTCAAACCTCCATCTTCAAAAACCAGGAGGTAACGCACACCTATGCCTCATCCTTACCCCTGGTTACTTTCAAACCGGCTATTCCTGGTCCCTTTCTCACCGGCGGCAATACATCGACGCGACCATCCAATCGGTGCGAAGAATATCCAGTGAATTGAGGCCAGGGATATTGGATGACCTCGGTCTTATCGCTGCCATTGAATGGCAAGCAAAGGATTTTCAAGACCGGTCCGGAATCAAATGTGAATTTAAATCCAACTTTGAAGAAATCGATTTAGATCGAAATCTTTCCACCGCCGTTTTTCGTATTTTTCAGGAGACCTTGACCAATGTAATTCGCCATGCCAAGGCTACGAGGGTTAGAACAACTTTGGTGAAAAAGAATAAACAATTAGAGCTAAAAGTTGAGGATAACGGTAAGGGGATCGCAAAAAATAAAATTTCCGATTCTAAATCATTAGGACTCGCCGGGATGCGAGAACGGGTCCTTCTCTGGGGAGGGCAGATAGACATCAACGGCATTCGAGGCCAAGGAACTACCGTTCAAGTTTTCATTCCGGTGAAATAGGACAATTTTGATGATACGAATTCTTATTGCAGACGATCAGCCCATCATCCGTGAAGGAATAAAACAGATTATTTCTGAAACTACGGATATGGTGATTGCGGATGAGGCGAGCGATGGGCAGGAAGCACTGAAGAAAGTATGGAAAAACAATTATGATGTGGCAGTGCTGGACATCACCATGCCCCATGGAAACGGAATGGAAATTTTAGGGCAAATAAGAAAGGCAAGACCTAAACTTCCTGTCCTGATGCTAAGCATGTACCCTGAAGATCAATATGCCGTAAGGGCTTTAAAGGCGGGTGCCGCGAGTTATTTAACCAAACAGAGCATACCGGAAGAATTGATCCGAGCCATCAGAAAGATATTTCAAGGCGGGAAATATATCAGCCCAACTCTCGCTGAAAGATTAGCCTCTGAATTATCGGCCAAAAGCGATAAGCCGCCGCATGAAACTCTTTCCGACCGCGAGTACCAGGTAATGTTGAGGATTGCTTCGGGAAAAACGGTGAGCGAAATTGCCGAAGAGTTATCGCTAAGTGTTAAAACCATCAGCACCTATTGATCCCGCATTCTCGATAAAATGAAGATGAAGACCAATTCCGAACTCATGCACTATGCGATAAAGAATATGCTGGTTTAGTGAAGAAGACAGTAAGCAGAAGGCAGGAAGCAGTAGGCAGGAAGCAGTAAGCAGAGTGGAGGAAACAATGTTGGGGGGACATAGGGATTTGAAGGTTTATCAATTGGCATATAAGTTGGCTACGGAAATTTTTAACGAAACAAAATCGTTTCCAAAAGGGGAAAAATATTCCTTAACTGATCAAATACGCCGCTCTTCACGCAGTGTTGCTGCAAATATTGCAGAGGCATTTCGAAAACGACAATATCCAAATATGTTGGCCAATAAGTTGTCGGATTCAGATGCGGAAGCAACCGAAACTCAAGTGTGGTTAGACTTTGCCTTCGATTGCGGCTACTTACTGCAAATACGGAGGAACGAATTGTCGGCTGGTTATGAGGAAATCGGGCGAATGCTCGGTAGCATGATAGCCGCTCCAGAAAAATTTCAAATAAAGTAGAAAAAAAGAAGGCAGAATGCAGTAGGCAGTTGGCAGCAAGAGATATTTAACTGCCTTCTGCCTTCTGCTTTCTGCTTTCGGCCTTCTGCCTTCTGATCACTGATCACTTTACCCTGCTTTTCGCCTATTGCCTGGGTATTAACGATCCTTCAAATTTAACCTTCAAATTTAACTTGACAAATTAAATATGCAGGATATAAAATATTGGTTATGAAACCTCGAACATTAGCCAGAGCCATTCTTAGAGCACTTAAGACCTTTCCGGCAATTATCGTCACTGGCCCTCGCCAATCCGGTAAGACGACCCTCTTGAGGACTCTTTTCGCCAAAACTCACCGGTTTATCACTCTCGAAGATCCCGATGTGAGGATAAGAGCCAAGGAAGACCCGCTTCGTTTCCTGGAACAATACCCTCCCCCCGTCATCATTGATGAAATCCAGTATGTTCCGGAGTTATTGTCTTACATCAAGACGAAAATTGACGAGAACCGAAAACCCGGACAATGGTTATTTACCGGTTCACAGCATTTTGTCCTGATGCAGAATATCAGCCAGTCCTTAGCGGGGAGGGTGGCGGTCCTTTCCCTTCTACCCTTTTCCTTCTCTGAAAGAATAGGACGGGGTGGAGAAACACGTGGGATAGGCGACTGGCTGAAAGGATTAAATACGGATCAAATCTATGGAGACAATATTTCCTTGAGTGAAGTTGTCCTCAGAGGGAACTATCCTGAAATTGCCAGCAAAAAGGCGGTGGACCGCCAGTTGTGGTGCGGGTCCTATCTGGCCACCTATCTGGAGAGGGATGTCAGAAGTCTGGCTCAGATTGGCGACCTGAGCCAGTTTGAGAGGTTCTTAAAGCTTTGCGCCACACGAACCGGTCATCTCCTTAATCTTTCAGAGTTGGCTAAAGAGATCGGGATGAGTGTCCCCACGATCAAGAGATGGCTTTCTATCCTGGAGACAAGTTACCAGATCTTTCTTCTTTATCCGTACTATAAGAATATAGGTAAACGTCTGATTAAGAGCCCGAAGCTTTATTTTAATGATACAGCCCTTGCTTCCTATCTGTTAGGATTACATGATCAGGAGGCCTTGCTTGCCAGTCCCAGTTTTGGCCATCTTTTTGAAACCCTGATGATCACCGATATTCTGAAACGATTTCTACATTTTGGGCAGATGCCTGCTATGTATTACTTTAGGACTCGGGATGGGTTAGAAGTAGATTTGGTCATAGAATGGGGTCAGAAGCTAAATTTATTCGAGATCAAGAGTGCGATGACAATTCTACCAAAACATGCCTCCTCCCTCGTAAAAATTGTTGCCGATTTAGGATCATCTATTAAGACTTCAGCGGTCTTTTCCCTATCAGCAAATAATTACCATCTGAAAAGCGGAATTTTTAACTACAACTGGAAAAACATCCTGGCAGTTTGATCTTTTCCCATTTATCTAAGGAGGTTTACAAATCGTAAGCCCCGAGTAAGGCCTTCTGTCTACTGATTACTGTTCACCGGTTACTGATGACCGATTACTGATCACTTTTCCCTGCCTTCTGCATTTTGCTTCCTGCTTACTCATTTTTCCTTGTCAGACAAACCCCTACAAAACAATCAGACAATAACTGATATTTTCTTATCATAGATAAGGTTTATCATTATCAGGAATAATTCTGAATAAATGTATAAATCGATGAGAAACTGCGTTTTTTATCATTGAGAGGGGACTGGGTTCCGGCCGCCAAAATAGAAAGGAGGAATAGATGGTTGTCTTTGTAATTGGTCTTTTTATCGGCGCCTTCATCGGCTTTATCCTGGCTGCCATCTTGGCCATGAGTAGGCATTCCGACCAATATGCCAGAAGAAAACATTATCAGAGGGGCTTAGAATCATGGGTGGATCTTTATGAAGGGCGCTTGGAGCTTCTGTGGGATCGAGGAAGTTCTAAGGTAATCAATTAATCAATTCCATCCTTTTTTATTTTAGCGTCTTCAAGTCTATCCATATATATAGGAAACGGCCAAATCGCCACGCGGGATAAGTGAAAGGAAATAACCATGAAGGTGTTTATTGTTGACGATTCTAAAATCGTCCGGGATCGATTGGTAATCCTGCTTTCTGATTTAAAAAAGATTGAAGTCATTGGTCAAGCTAAAAGTACTCGGCAAGCCATAGTTGCCATCCGCAAATTAAAACCCGATGTAGTGATACTGGACATTCGAATGCGGGATGGAAATGGGATCGAAGTATTGGCAAATATCAAAAAAGATAAATCCTCTTCCGTAATCATTATGTTGACGAATTACCCCTATCCTCAATACCGCAAAAAGTGCCTGGATGCGGGGGCGAATTTCTTTTTTGACAAATCAACTGAATTCGAGATGGTCGCAAAAATTTTGGAAAAGATGACCGCGACCCTCAAAGTTGAGCCCCCTCGCCCTTCCCGTTCGGCCGAGCTCACGACGAAGTCCTCTCCCCGCAAACGAGGGAGAGAACGAGGGTGAGGAGGAATCGAATGAAGCGGAAAATAAAATGAGAGAGGTCTGCCTAATGGATAAAGAACTTCGTATTTTGATCCTTGAGGATGCTCCCAGCGATGCCGAGTTGCTGGAGCGCGAACTGCGTAAAGGAGAAATACCATTTTCGTCAAAGCTTGTGGAAACAAGGGAAGGCTTCTTAAAGGAACTCATAGATTTTGCTCCCGACGTTATCCTCTCCGATTATAAGCTCCCTCAATTTGATGGTATGGCGGCCCTCGAGCTGACCAAAGAACTTTCGCCAATTATTCCGTTCATTATCGTCACCGGTTCAATGAATGAAGAGACGGCTGTCGAATGTATGAAAGCCGGGGCGGTCGACTACGTGATTAAGGACCACTTAGTCCGTATCGTTCCGGCAGTTAAAAGAGCGCTGGAGTTGAAAAAAATTCGCGAGGAAAAAACAAAATTAGAGGAAGCCCTCTGGAATTCCGCCCGGGAATGGCGAACCACTTTCGATGCCGTAAATTACGGGATTAGTCTTCTGGACTCTGAAAGAAAGATAATCAGGTGTAATAAGGCCTTTGCCGAACTTCTTGGAAAGCCCTTTAGCGAGATCATCGGCCGCAATTGTTGTCAAGTTATTAACACCCCCACCCCAACCCTCCCCCATCGAGGGGGAGGGAATTTTGGATCCCCCAGTATCTCCCCTCCCCTGGCGGGAGGGGGATGGGGGGAGGGGGATAAAAAAGCAAATTCCTATACAATGAACTTATCCACGGTAAATCAGGAGTATTTGAAAGTTGTCCGGTTGTGCACATGCAGGAAACTCGTCTCCGGGCAACCTCAGTCTTACAATTGGGTGATCGTTGGTTTGATCTTATTGCCGATCCGTTGATGGATGAGAAAGGTCACCTCGTCAAGGCCGTGCACATCGTAGCCGACATCACCAACCGCAAGCGGGCGGAGAAAGAGATGGATGTCCTTCAAGAGCAGCTTCGGCAATCCCAGAAGATGGAAGCAATTGGTCGACTCGCCGGAGGCATTGCCCATGACTTCAATAACCTTCTGACGATCGTCCACGGAAACTGTCAACTTTCTCTCCTCGACCTCCCGGCAGATGCCAGAGTAAGGGCAAATATCGAAGAAATCAAAAAAGCCGGAGAACGTGCGGCAATTTTGACCCGGCAACTATTGGCTTTCAGCCGCCGGCAGGTCCTGGAAATGAAAGTCATCGACTTGAATACCGTTTTAAGAGATATGGACAAGATGTTGCGCCGGGTTATCGGTGAGGATATTGAATTGGCCAACATGGAGGCCAAAGACCTCGGAAGAGTGAAGACAGATCCCGGGCAAATGGAACAGGTGATCATGAATCTGGCCGTGAATGCCAGGGATGCGATGCCGCAGGGAGGAAAACTTACCATTGAGACCGCCAATGTGGAATTGGAGAGTATGCTCGGGACCATGTTGAGACTGTTCCGGGACGCTACGTAATGCTTTCGGTAAGTGATACGGGCATGGGGATGACCCCGGAGGTAAAGGAGCGAATTTTTGAACGGTTCTTCACAACCAAGGAGAAAGATAAGGGAACAGGGCTCGGGCTCTCGACAGTTTTCGGCATTGTCAAACAGAGTGGCGGAAATATCTGGGTTTACAGCGAATTAAGACAGGGAACAACGTTTAAAATTTACCTGCCGCGTATTGATGAGCCACTGGAAAAAACAAAGAAGAAAGAGTTTAAGGAGATCATCCCTTGCGGGAACGAGACCATTTTAGTGGTAGAGGATGAAGAGATAGTTCGCAATTTGGCGGTGCAGATCTTCAAGAGGCAGGGTTATAACGTGTTAGAAGCTGCGAATGGGGATGAAGCACTGCTCGCCTGCAAAAAACATAAAGAACCCATCCACTTGGTTCTGGCCGATGTAGTCATGCCGAAGATGAGCGGAAAGGAGTTGGCCAACCGCTTGCGATCTTTGCGCCCCAAGGTCAAAATTCTTTTTATGTCGGGGTACACGGATAATGTCATTGTCCCTCATGGTATTTTGGATGAAGGGGTCAATTACATTCCGAAGCCCTTTACGATGGAGCGCCTGGCCAGAAGAGTCCGGGAAGTGCTGGATGAATAAAGGCAGAAGGCGGAAGGCAGTGATCAGTGATCAGGAACCAGTGATCAGTAAACAGTAAGAAGAAGCCAGAAATTGAAATGCGGGGTGAAGATGAAAAAGATAACAAGTATATCAATGAGGCTGCTTCTATCGGGTCTTCTATTGCTCGGCTGTCAGCCCTCACATCCCAAAAAGGTACCTGATGAGGTTAAATTGCAACTGAAATGGGTGCACCAGGCCCAGTTCGCCGGCTTCTACATGGCGCAGGAAAAGGGGTACTATGCCAAGGAGAACATAAAAATCACCTTCCTGGAAGGCGGGCAGGGCATAAATAACGCCTTGAACGTCACCTCCGGAAAAGCCGACTTCGGCGTGCTGTCACCAGAAGACATCCTGATGAAGCGCAGCCAGGGAGAATCGCTCACCTCCCTTGCCGCCATTTACCGACGCAGCGCCGTGGTCTTTGCAGCGATGGCCGATTCCGGCATCGTGCGCCCGTCCGATTTCAAAGGTAAGACGGTGGCCTTAAGGTATGAACAAAAGGACTTCGAGCTGCAGTTCTATGCCATGATGAAGAGGCTGGGACTGGCTGTCTCAAAGGTCAAAATTGTCCCCTACGATCCCGCCTATACTGGGTTCTACAACAGCAAGGTGGAAGTCACTCCTTGCTATTCCACCGGTGGCCTTATCAAAATGCGCCAGCAGGGGCTGAAGCCTAACCTCATCTGGCCCAGCGACTATGGCATCCACTTCTACTCCGATACGCTGGCTACCATGGATAAGCTGATATCAGAAAAACCGGATTTAGTCACCCGGTTTTTGCGTGCCTCGCTCAGAGGCTGGCGCGACGCCATCGAGGAATATAGGCAGGCGGTGGCCGTAACCTTGAAATACTCCCAGATCAAGGACGCACAGCTACAGAACGCGATGATGGAAGCCATGCTGCCTTTGGTGCACACCGGCGAGGACCAGATAGGCTGGATGAAGCCCGAGGTATGGCAGGGGATGTACCATATTTTGTTAGAACAGAAGCTACTCGCAAAATCTTTTGACGTGAGCCAGGCGTACACCCTGCGGTTTCTGAAAGAAATCTACGGAGGAAAAGGCAAATGAAGCTGGCTCCCAAGCTAACGATCCTTTTCCTTTTATTATCCATCGTGCCCATAGCCATTGTAGGCTACCTTGCCTACGATAACGGCCGGCGAACGATTGTTCAGGAAACCATAGACCACCTCGTTTCCATTAACATCTTCAAGAATAACGAGCTAATAAGGTGGATAGAAAACAATAAAAGTGACATCGAGGAGTTGGCCCAGCGGTTCTTGGTCAGGCAATATGCTTCGGTGCTGGCAAAACATGAGGCCCCTGACCCTGCATATCACAGGGCGAAGGGAAACATCATCGAGGAACATCTGAAGCCAAGACTGAAATACGGTGGTTTTTTTGAGCTGTTCTTAATGTGTCCTCGCCATGGCCTGATATCAGCTTCTACCGATGAGAAACAAGAGGGCAAATACCGAGACACCTATCCCTATTTCATCGAGGGCAAAAGCCGCACCCATATCCAGGGCATTTACTACTCGCCTTCGCTGGAAAAACCCGCCATGACCATCAGCACGCCCATCAAGGACAAACAGGGCAATCTTATGGGAGTCGTGGGCGGGCGGCTTGACCTTGGGGAGCTTTCTAAAATCATTGGACTGCAAACCGGCACGAGCCCCACAGAAGATACCTACTTAGTGAACACATTCAACTTCTTCGTCACCGAGCCACGGTTTGCCCAGGATTATGCGCTGAAGAAAGCTGTCCGCACTGAGGGCGTCGATGCTGGTCTTTCAGGCAAAGACGGGGTAGGGTTCTACAAGAATTACCGCGGGGAGCCGGTCATCGGCGCTTACAAGTGGTTGCCTGAATTTAAAATATGTATCATCACCGAGGTAGACCAGGCCGAGGCCTTTGCTTCTGTTGTGCACTTGGCGTGGGTTATAGCCGGAATCGCTTCTGCCATTTCCATAGCAGTGGTCTTCCTGGGCCTCTTCTTCGCCCGCACGATCACCCGTCCGGTGAGGCAACTTGCGGAAGGGGCCGAGGAGATCGGCGGCGGCAACCTGGAACACAGGGTGGGGACGGCTTCGAAGGACAAAATCGGCGGACTCTCCCGGGCATTTGACCGGATGTCGGAAAACCTGAAAGCCATAATGGTTTCCCGGGATGAGCTGGAACAGCGCGTCCGCGATCGAACCGCTCAACTTGAAGCTGCCAACAAGGAACTTGAAGCCTTTTCCTACTCCGTCTCCCATGACCTGCGCGCGCCACTTCGGGCAATTGATGGGTTCTCCCGTGTGATCATGGAAGATTATACTGGCAAACTCGATGCCGAAGGCAAACGGTATCTGAACATCATCCGGAGCAATACCCAAAAGATGGCTCAACTGATTGACGACCTTCTTTTATTCTCCCGTTTAGGGCGGCAAGAAATAAGAATTTCAGACATAGACATGGTGAAAATGGCAAAAACTGTATCTAAAGAACTTAAACCTGCCGCTCATGAACGAAAAACGGGATTTAACATCAATGAGCTTCCACCCTTTCACGGCGACCAGGCGATGATTCGTCAGGTCCTTATAAATCTCCCCTCCAATGCCGTCAAATTCACAAGACCCAAAGAGAACGCGACGATTGAAGTTGGAGGATGTACCGACGAAAATGAAAACATCTATTATGTGAACGACAATGGTGTGGAATTTGATATGCAGTATGTAAATAAGTTGTTTGGCGTGTTTCAGCGTCTCCATAGTTCTGAAGAATTTGAAGGAACAGGGGTAGGCCTTGCTATCGTCCAGCGTATTATCCACCGGCATGGAGGAAAGGTGTGGGCAGAGGGGAAGGTGGGGGAAGGGGCCACGTTCTACTTTGTACTACCACGAGGGATGAGAGACGAGGGATGAGGGAAGAAGGGGGAAGGGGAAGGGGAAAAGAAGATGGACGAAGAGCGAAAGACGAAAAGGATAAATAGTGTGAGGGATTTGATAGTTTATCGACTTGCATTTGATACTGCAATGGAAATATTTAAGATATCGAAAGGGTTTCCACAGGAGGAAAAATATTCCTTAACTGATCAAATTCGCAGATCATCCAGATCGGTGTACTCCAATCTTGCTGAAGCTTGGAGGAAACGAAGATATAAAGCTGTATTCGTTAATAAGTTATCGGATGCGGAACAAGAAGCAGCAGAAACCCAAACCTGGCTTGAATTCGCATTAAAGTGCAATTATACCGACAAGCAAACTTTCGAAACATTAGACAATAAATATGAGCGTGTATTTGCAATGCTCATTACTATGGAAAGAAAGGTAGATTCATTCTGTAAAGTGAGATGACTTTTTCGTCTATCGTCTTAGCGAAGCGGTCGTCCATCATCCATCGTAATTAAGGAGGAAGGGAAAAATGGCTATTACAAACGAAGTAGAAATTCTTTTGGTCGAGGACAACCCCAATGATGTTGAGCTGACGCTCAGGGCGCTGAAGAAGCACAACCTATCCAACAAAATTCACGTTGTGAAAGATGGAGCAGAAGCCCTGGAATATATCTTTGCTAATGGCGCCTACGCCTATCGGAAAGTGGAACACCATCCGAAAGTGATCCTTCTGGATTTGAAGCTTCCCAAAGTGGATGGGTTGGAGGTTCTGCGTCAAATCAAGTCGAATGAGCGGACAAAATTGATTCCAGTGGTAGTATTAACATCTTCAAAAGAAGAACGGGACTTAGTGGAGAGTTACAGGCTCGGAGCGAATAGTTACATTGCCAAGCCCGTGGATTTTGAGAGCTTCGTCAAGGCAGTCTCAGAACTGGGGCTGTATTGGCTTTTGTTGAATCAACTACCTCGGTAAAAGAACGAAGGACGAGAGACGATGGACGAAAATCGTCCATCGTCTTAGCAAACGAAGTGAACGGTCATCCATCGTCCGTCGGTTTTTAGGCAATCTTCCTTCAACATGCAATAATCCGATTTGGAAAGGTATTTCCCATGGAGAAAGAGTTACGTATCTTGATATTGGAGGATGTTTCCGCTGACGCCGAGTTGATGGAGCGCGAAATACGCCAAGCGGGATTTGAATTTGCATCAAGGCGGGTGGAAACAAAAGGGACCTTCCTGAAAGAACTTGGAGATTTTGCGCCGGATCTTATCCTGGCTGATTATAAACTGCCCTCTTTCGATGGCTTGTCCGCGCTGGCCATTGCCCAGGAAAAATGTCCCGATATCCCATTTTTATTCATTTCTGGAACTGTTGGAGAAGAATTAGCCATTGAAACCCTCAAAAGAGGCGCAACGGATTATGTCCTTAAACAGGGCCTATCGCGGCTTGGGCCCGCAGTAAATCGAGCATTACGGGAAGTTGAAGAACGTAACGATCGCAAACGTGCAGAGGAGGCGCTCCGAACCGAACGAGAAAAGCTGGAAGCAGTTACCCAAAATATGGGAGCCGGTCTTGCCATTATTTCAAAAGACTATCGAACTCTCTGGGCGAACAAAGTCCTCAAACAAATTTTTGGAAAGGTGGAGGTAGAGTTTGCTATTCAACCTATAACCAACGGACAGAGGTTTGTCCCCGGTGTGGTGTCCGAAATATTTTTTAAAAGGGAACCGAAAAAGTTGTGCACGAACAGACGGGAAAAGATATCAAAGGGAACACAATCTGGTCCAAAATTATTGCGACCCCAATTAAGGATAAGGATAAAGATGGAAATATCACCGCAGCCTTGGAACTCGTTATCCCTATAACCGAAAAAAAGAATTTGGAAGCCCAGCTTCTTCACGCCCAGAAAATGGAAGCTATCGGCGAGTTAGCCGGGGGGATAGCCCACGACTTCAATAACGCTCTCACTCTTATTAAAGCATGCAGTCAACTGACCCTCTTCGACCTTAAAGAGGGTGATCCCTTGCGGGAAAAAATCGAGATGATCCTCGACGCGACCAATCGCTCGGCGGAACTGGCCCACCGGCTTTTAGCCTTCAGCCGCCGCCAGGTGATGGAGATGAGGGTTCTCGATCTCAACAATCTCTTAAAAGACCTGAATAAAATGCTGCGTCGAGTCATTGGAGAAGACATTGAACTGGTGAATGTGCTGGCCGAGGATTTGGGGAGGGTGAAGGCAGACCCCGGGCAGATTGAACAGGTAGTCTTAAACTTAGCTCTCAACGCCAAAGATGCCATGCCGGGGGGAGGAAAACTTACCATTGAGACGGCCAATGTGCAATTGGATGAGACGTATTCCCGCACCCATACCGATGTAATTCCGGGAAGCTATGTGATGCTGGCGGTGATGGATACGGGAGTAGGGATGACGCCGGAGGTTAAAAATAGGATCTTTGAGCCTTTTTTTACGACCAAGGAGAAGGGCAAGGGGACGGGTTTAGGTTTGGCGATGGTTTACGGAATCGTGAAACAGGGTGGCGGAAATATTTGGGTTTACAGCGAGCCGGGAATGGGTACTACCTTTAAAGTTTACCTCCCCCGGGTGGATGAACCTTTGGAGAAGGAGAAAAGGAAGCCAATGGAAAGGGAGCTTCCCCGTGGGGGAGAGACCGTTCTGGTAGTGGAAGATGACAAGGATGTACGACGACTGGCGGCGCAGGTGTTGAAGAGGCAGGGATATAGGGTATTGGAGGCAGCTAATGGGGGCGAGGCGTTGATCATCTGTGAGAAGGTCAAAGAAGAGATCCACCTGTTGGTAACGGATGTGGTGATGCCCGGGATGAGCGGTCGGGAGTTAGCCCAGCGTTTGTTGCTTATGCACCCGGAGGGGTTGGACCCGTTCATCAGGCAACCCACTCCAGGATTTGAGCAAGTCCCATGTTCCCATTCTGAGATATTCGGGAATAAGCAGCCAGATGCCAACCATGGTTCCTGAAATCTTATTGGCTAAGAGCCGTCTTACACCCCGTTCAATCTCATGGGGGGCGCTTAACTCCAGACGCACCTTCTCTTTGGTTTATGGTTTATGTTTTTATGAATGTCTCCAGAGTTTTTATAAAATGATCAAAGGTCAATACCGAAATTTCCGGGCTCAAAGGGATCGCTTGGTCGGCCAGGCAAAGGATGACCCCCCTGGTGAAAGGAAGGGCGGAAAATGCTTTTTTCACCCTGGAAATATTTGACCCCATAGACAGGTTTGGCGTTTTAGTCAGCTTGAATTCAGCGGGCAGGAGGGTTTGTACGGGCCCTTCAATGAGAAGGTCTATTTCAAGGTTGTTATTTGTTCTCAGATAGTAAAGTGGCGGCCTTTCTCCTCGATTCAAGAAAAATTTTACGGTTTCCTGGATGTAAAAATTTTCAAAGAGCGCACCCGCCATGGGCCCCTTCAGCAAATGCTCCCTGTCTCTCAAACCTACCAGGTAGCAGACCAAGCCGCAATCCAGGAAGTAAACTTTAGGGGCCTTGGTAATCCGTTTTCCAAGATTATTATAATAGGGCGGTAACAGATAGACCATACGGCTCGCTTCAAGGATGGAAAGCCAGTTTCTAATCGTGGGGACACTCAGGCCGATATCCCCGGCAAAAGCGGATAGATTCAATATCTGTCCGCATCGGGTGGCTAAAAGCCTTAAAAACCGCTGAAAGTCCCTGAGGTTTCCAATATTGTAGATGTTCCGCACATCGCGTTCGAGATAGGTCTGGACGTAAGAACCATACCAGGCCCCTGATTCGAGGGCGGCATCGGTTACCACCTCCGGGTAGCTTCCCCGCAAACAGGCATCGACCAAATAATCGAGTGTGTTTTTTATGGGAAGCGCCACCTTTTTTTCATGGACTGATAAAGGGAGCAAATCCAGCAGGGCAATTCTTCCGGCCAGGGAATCCCCTAAATTTTTTATCATGGAAAACTGCTGTGAACCGGTAAAAACATAAAGTCCTTTTTTCGTTCTTTCCCGGTCTATCCTCATCTTGACGTAAGAGAGGATTTGAGGAGAAAGCTGGATTTCATCGATAATGACCTTGGCCCCAATCGAATCAAGGAAAAAATGGGGATCAGAAAGGGATTGGTCTCGGAATAGAGGGTCATCAAAACTGACATACTTGTATTCCTTGAGAGTTTGAATCAGGAGGGTGGACTTCCCCGATTGCCTGGGGCCGGTTACCGCCAGGCTGGGAAAGGTAGCAAGCAAGCTTTTCACTTTGGATTCGATTTGTCTGTGGATATAAGTCATGAGTCAATGGTAATTGAATCCAAAGCCTCTGTCAATACAAATTTAATATCCCATTTTAAATTTGCACTTCCCATATGCTGACTCTAAAGCTTCTTTTTCTTTCCGGTCAGTATCTCTCGATCTGCGCCATGGCCGTTTCCCGCGAGGCGGTCTCTTTGGAGAGGATCGTCAATGCCTTGTTTACCAAACGCTTCCGATCCCCTCATTCAATAAAAATTGGTAACAGTTTAGCGGTTTGAAAAAATGGTATTAAAGCCTTTGTTGAAGGCCGGGGGATAGAGCGGAACGCGCCGGAAGCATCGGTTGGGGTTCCGCTTGGCCACGAGGACAAAAGATATTTTCCTCCGGAGGAGGCGGGGGTTCTTGCCCGCCCCATATGCGGAGAAATAAGCGCCTTATGATTCCAATCCCGCCATGGCGGGACCAGGCCCCCGGTCCCTGGAATCCCTTGGCCTTTACAACACATCTTTTTTCAAAGAGCTAAAGTGTTACATTTCTTTCTTTGCTTTTATTCCGCCATGTGCATTCCGCACTATTTTTCCTGGTCCAGCGCCTCCCGGACTTTGCTTACCAGGGCCTCCAACGAAAAAGGTTTCTGAATTAAATTTGCCCCTTCCCCCAAAATACCATGCCGAATAATGGCCTCATCCGGATAGCCGGACATGTAAAACACCTTCATCTCCATCACCTGCCGGCGGCTGAAGGCCAGAAGCTGGCGGGCCAGGTTGGCTGACCAGTCGGTAGCCCCCAGGATCATCTCGATTTTCTCCCGCAAAGGATCGCCTTCTATCCCCAAAAGCTAAAGGGATAACTTTTTCTTCAATTCGCAGGAGACCCGACTCCTTCCCTCTCTTTTCCTTAAAATCCCCTCCCCTCATCCCTCCTGTCGTCCTTATGGCGGAATTTCAGGGGGCTAAAGATTTTCCTTGACAACTCATCAAATGATGATTATATCAAAGGCGCAAGCATGCAACCCAAAACCCGACTGATTCCCCATGTTATCTGCTCCTGCCACCGTTTACCGCCCCCGGAACCCGCAATCTTCCGATTATTACCGGTGCGTGGAGGATCATTTTGTGACCTTTATTCAGCTTTACGAGGAGCGGTTCGAAAGGCCGTACGGGTTCTGGCGTCCCTACCTCAAGAGGGTCATTACCCGCTACCGGGAATGCGGCGATCTGCACAACGGCTTTGCCCGAGTGAAATGTGGAGACTGCGGCCATGAATATTTGCTGGCATTTTCTTGCAAGCGCCGCCACTTTTGCCCATCCTGCCATCAGAAGCGGGTGGTGGAATTCGGGGAGTGGCTCTGCATGGATGTCCTCAAGAAGATTCCTCACCGGCATTTTGTCTTTAGCCTCCCGAAAATTCTCCGTCGTTACTTTCTCTACGATCGGAAGCTTCTTGCCGATCTCAGCCGCTGCGCCTGGGAATCCCTGAAGGTCTTTCTCCAGGAGGTGGTTCCCGAAAATGATTCCATCCCCGGCGCCGTCATCGCCATGCAGACTTTCGGCGATTTTCTCGGATTCAATCCTCACACCCACATTCTCGTGACGGACGGCTGTTTCTACGGCAACAGGGGCATGTTCCGCGTCGCCCCGCCCCTGGAGTTGAAAAAGCTGGAGGCTATCTTCCAACACAAGGTGTTCAAGATGCTCCTGAACAAGAGAAAGATCACACAGGAGATGATCGCCATGCTCTCCACATGGCGGCATTCCGGATTCCACGTCTTCTGCGGCAACCGCATATCTCCCACTGATGATACGGCTATGGAGAACCTGGCCCGGTACATTATCCGGGCGTCCTTCTCCCAGGAACGGATGCAATATCTCCCAGAGCCGTCAAAGGTGGTTTACCGGGCGAAAGACGGAACTGAAGAAAAGGTCTTCGATGCCCTGGAATGGCTGGCCGCCATGTGTTCCCATATCCCGGACCGGGGCGAACAGATGGTTCGGTACTATGGGTATTACAGCAATGTCTCTCGGGGAAAGCGGAAAGAAACCGAAGACGACGGGGTCCCCGCCATCCTGGAAGCGGATAAGAGTTCGAAAGAATACCGGAAGAACTGGGCCCGGCTCATTCAGAAAATCTACGAAGTCGATCCCCTGACCTGTCCCAAGTGTGGGGGAATCATGCGGATCCTGGCGTTCATTGAAGACCAGGAGGTCATCAAGGCCATCTTGAAACACCTGGGCCTCTGGCTGGTCAAATCAAAACCTGCTCCCAAGGCCCATGCCCCACCCCCCCTGAACCAGCACGGTTCAGGGCCTGCCCGGAAGATGGACGTTTCAGGGCAAGCCGGATACGCCC
>VGSF01000037.1 GCA_016875165.1 Deltaproteobacteria bacterium | reverse complement strand
AAAAAGAAGCTTGACATCCTCCTATAAAATTTACTACGATCCAACGGAATTCGGAATATGAGATGAATTTTCTATCGTATCGTAAATTGGGTTTTTGTTTAGGTCTCTTGTTTTGAACGCTACCAAAATATTAGGCAGTAAGTGATTTTACTTCACGGCCCCTCTGGAATGGCGAGAAACAGAAGGCCATTCAACTTTAATAAGGTACTGATCATCCATCGAAGACGGCTCAGAATACTTAGGCCCCATAAGAAAAATTCAGTGGGCCATTTTTTAGGAGAAAAGGGTGGACCTTAAGCCTGCCGCTAATAACAAAATCAAGGAACTCATCAAAAAAGGTGTGAATATTCCCAATCCCCTCAGCATCGATGTGGGCGAGGAGATCAATATCGATCAGATCTCGGGCAATGCTGTCAAGATCTACCCTGGATGCCGGATTTACGGGGAGAAAACGGTCATTTCCTCAGGGGTTCAGCTTGGGTATGAAGCCCCCGTAACCGTGGACAATTGTCAGCTCGGGCCTAAGGTGGAGTTGAAGGGAGGATATTTCAACAAATCCGTTTTTCTAGAAAAGGCGAGCATGGGACTCGGTGGACACGTCCGCGAGGCGTGCCTGCTGGAAGAACAGGCGAACGGCGCGCATTGTGTTGGCTTGAAACATACCATCCTGTTTCCTTTTGTGACCCTTGGGAGCCTCATCAATTTTTGTGATTGTCTGATGGCAGGGGGGACGAGCCGTAAGGACCATAGCGAAGTAGGGAGCTCCTATATTCATTTTAACTTTACTCCTGAAGGGGACAAAGCCACTCCATCCCTAATCGGCGATGTTCCCCGGGGAGTCATGCTCAACAATCCGCCGATTTTCCTCGGAGGACAGGGCGGCATGGTCGGGCCTCTCCGGATGGGTTACGGCAACGTAGTGGCTGCCGGATCAGTGCTTCGTAAGGATTTGGACATGGAGAATAAACTGATTATGAGCAAGAGCCATCCGGGCGCGGTTGTTGATCTCATCCCGCGAGCATACCCGGGCCTTTCCCGTGTGGTTGAAAACAATATCCTTTACATAACAAATCTTATCGCCCTGGAGCAATGGTATATCCATGTACGAAAAATTTTCTTCGAAAATCAGGAATTTGGTCGTCTGATTTTTGAAGGTGCACTCGAAAAGCTGCGAATGGCCAAAGAGGAGAGGATTAAACGGATCAAGGATATGGCTTCTAAAATGCCCGTCTCGCCTGGTAAGGAGAAAGACACGACGAAGACCACCGCAGCGAAACAGGAGTTTTATGAAAAAGTCAAAGGGGTGGAAGAACTATTGGTTAGCGACGCCGGTAAAACTGTCAACTGGGAGGAACGGGACCGGTTCCTCACCGCATTTAGGAAGCACAGGGAGGAACGGGGGGGAGATTATATCGAAGTGATACAGAGCTTACCCCGGGATGTTTCCCGGGCTGGTACGCGATGGCTCGATTCCATTGTCGATCGTATATGTGGGCAGGTAGCAACGGTTTTGCCGGCGTTGAATATATTAAAAAAATCTCGGGCGAATATTTGTTGAGGAGGTAAGTAAATGGGCAAATTGTTTGGAACGGATGGAATAAGAGGAGAGGCAAATCGGTATCCTATGGACGCGCACATTGCCTTCTCTGTTGGTCAAGCGGTTACCCACCTGTTTAAGAAACCGCATCACAGAACCCGGATCATTATCGGCAAGGATACCCGCATCTCGGGGTATATGCTGGAAGGTTCTCTGGAGTCCGGGATCACCTCGATGGGCGGAAATCCTTACCTTGTGGGTGTGCTTCCGACTCCGGGCATAGCCTTCATAACCCAGAGTATGCGAGCGGATGCCGGTATCGTGATATCGGCATCGCACAATCCCTATCAGGATAACGGACTCAAGATTTTTTCCGGCAACGGTTTGAAACTCTTTGACGAACAGGAAGAGACGATTGAAACCCTCATTCTGGGAAATCAATTGCAAGAAAAGGTCCCCCCCACCCGGGAGATGGGACGGGCCTACCGGTTGGATGATGTTCATGGGCGTTACATCGTTTTCCTGAAGAATACCTTCCCCCGGGACCTCTCGATGGAAGGGATGAAGATTGTCCTCGATACGGCGAATGGGGCCACCTACAAAATTGCTCCCGCCACCTTCTTTGAGCTGGGAGCGGAGGTGGAGGTCATTCATAATACCCCGAATGGTCTCAATATCAATGATCATTGCGGGTCCCAGCATACGCAGGACCTCAAGAAGCGGGTGGTGGAGGCGGGTGCGGACATCGGACTCGCTTTTGACGGTGACGGTGACAGGCTGATTGCAGTGGATGAGAAGGGACGAGAAATCTCCGGCGATCAGGTTCTGATTATCTGCGCTAAGAAGCTCAAAGAAAAAGGACGACTGAAGAACGATTTGCTCATAAGCACGGTGATGAGCAACCTTGGGCTCAAGGTGGCTTGTAAGAAGTACGGGATTAAACACCATGCCTCGAAAGTGGGCGATCGTTATGTATTGGAGGACATGTTCCGGTTGGGATCGGTCATCGGGGGAGAGGAAGCCGGCCATATGATTTTCCTGGAACACCACTCGACGGGGGATGGGATTATTACCGCCATACAACTTATGGCGGCAATGGTCGAGACCGGCCAGCCTTTGTCGGAACTTGCGAATATGATGGAAATCTACCCGCAGAAACTGATCAACGTAGATGTAAAAAGCAAACCAGAAGTTTCCTCCTTGCCGCAGGTCATGAAGGTTATCCAGCAGGTGGAAGCTGAACTGGGCGATAATGGCCGTGTTCTGGTGCGGTATTCGGGCACCCAAAACATGTGCCGGGTAATGGTGGAGGGGCCAACCCATGAAATCACGGAGAGGTATTGTCGCCAGATTGCCGACGCCGTAACGACCGCCATTGGCTGACATCGTAATTCGCTCCTGGGAGAATCCTCTTTCCATACAAAAACCTGTTGCCGGGGGCGATTGATCATTTGATTGAATCATTACTCACAAAGAAAAGGGGGTGGAGTTTTGCCAATTACCCTATTGGTGACTCGTGATTTTGACCATATGAGTTCGGTGGCTGCCGATGTGGTTCAGAAGAACATTGCCCGGGTCCTTGCCCAAAAAAGGGAATTTGTCCTGGGACTGGCCACGGGAAACTCGCCGACCGGTCTGTACAAGCACCTGGCAAAGGCGGCAAACGAGGGAGCGTTTGACAGCGGGCGGATCAGGAGTTTCAATCTCGATGAATATGTTGGTCTCCCGGGTGAAAACGCCCAACAGCGGGTACTGCACCCGGAAAGTTACTCCTACTTTATGATTCAGGAATTTTTCGGGCTTCTCCGCAAGAAATTCATAGACACGAGCGTGCCGTATGGGACCCTGATCGATCAGAAGCAGTTGATCAAGGAGCTCAAAGCTTATCCTGAGGACTGGCAGCTGTTGGGCCATGGTGCGGGAAGGTCAATCGCTATTCAAGCGAAGCCCGCTTCGACGTACCTCGCTTGGATAAAAACGGCTGTCCTCGACGGGTACGCACGGAAAATCCAGAGAGTCGGGGGAATTGATCTGCAAATTATCGGAGTCGGCGGCAGAGGTCATGTAGCCTTTCATGAATCAGGCATCCCTTTCCGGAATAGCAAAATCCTACTCGTAAAACTCGATGGGAATACGGTGGCCAATGCCGTTGCCGACGGTCATTTTCCATCAAAAAAAGAAGCGCCCCGCTATGCGGTGAGCATGGGGGCAGAGCTCGTATACCAGGCAAGAACGGTGGTTTTGCTGGCCAGTGGGGAGCGAAAAGTCGGCCCCGTTGCTGAATCACTCCTGGGAGAAGTCACTCCGGATGTTCCCATCTCGTACGGGCAGGCGTACGCCAAAAGGGGCGGGAATCTTGTCTATGTGGTAGATCAGGTCGCCGCCAGAGAACTGCTGGCGTCCAAAGATGCCTGGAAAGAAAGGAAGATGGAAATCAAAGTCATGTAATCGAGACGGTTCGGAGAACCTTTGCAAACCCAAGGCCATGGAACAAGAGATTATAAATCTCATTAAAACCAACGGGCCGCTCAGCGGATCTGAGATTAAGGGATTCATACCTGGAGACAACCTTCTCCTGTGGCAAACATGCAAAACCTCAAGCAATCTGCGGGTGAAGTCGGTAGGGGGCAGATTCCTCAGGCTCGATCGGCGGGTGAACGGATTTGCCCGCTCCTCTCCATCCATCCTCAGGGAGTTTCTTACTTACTCCGTGGTCGGATTAACCGGGCAACCACAACTCATTGATAAAAGGGCCCAGGAAATACATTCCCGTATTGTGCAGGTCAGCCGATCCAAACTGGAGCTCGCTCAATCCTTCGTCGATGAGGTGAAAGCCCAGATTGGGGATGCCTGGCCAAAAGAGCAAGCCTGCTTTATCCTGGCCGGTGACATTGTTTATGACATGGCCCATGATGTCCCCCGCCCGGAAAGAAGTACGGGAAGACTCGTTCGGGGATCCGACATCGATCTTGTCGTGATTGTGAACGACAGAGTTTCCGACGATATGATCCAGAGACTCGATACGACAATTTATCAGAAGAAATACAGGGCGCTCATATCCCCTGCTGTCAATGAAGAGATCGATTACGTGGTAAAAAAAATGGAACGGGTGCGTGAGCAGGTTCGCTTTGATACGTTTAAAAATATGGTTGCTTGTAAAATTCTCCAGGAAGGGATGCTGATTGGAGGGAGTGAAGGATTTTACCGGGAAGTGATTCAATTGTTGCCGGACAATGGCGTCCTGGAGAAATTGGACAGGTTGCAGGAAGTGGCCATAGCCTTTCGGAAGCAGCAAGAAGATTTTCTTGTTCAAAGGGATGCCGATAAAATCACCCCGGAAGACCTTTATTTCTTCTATCCCGCAGAGGAATCAGAGGAGTTCGAATGAGATTGACCATGTTTGGGCTTTGGATTGTGAAAATTTTCTTAAATTAGAATTAGCCACAGAGGGCACAGCGCGGCGTAGCCGCAACCAAAAGTGACTAAAGTGAACTAAAGTGAGCTAAGGTGCCTATACTTTCAGAAAGTTATCCAATTTTTTTGGCGGATGCTTGACAAAATTTCCAGAGTTTACAGGTAAGTAGTACAGAGATCACAGAGTTTTAAAACCATGATTAAGAAAAGGTAAAGGAATATGTCAAACGTCTAAAGTATCCAGCTGCAGGCTACACTTAAGTTGGAAAAAGGAATTTCCTATACAATTAAATTATTCTAAAATGACCAAGGAACTCGGAAAAGAAATAAGGGATCTGCCGAAGGGATATCAACTTTCACAGCGCCATAAGCCGCTTGCCATAAACGGCGGGGTCGACATCGTGGGTGAAGACGACAGGATAAAGAGACTCCGGATAACACCACATCCACATGGAAGAAGACGTGGCTAAGCTTGTTCAAGGAACGGAAGGCAAGACGCCCATCAGCCTCGTCGATTTCAACCGTGCAGGCACTCCACTCCTTGAGATCGTGAGTGGGGCGGACATGCGAAATCCCCATGAAGCCATGGAGGATTTATGCTAATATGTACCCCCACTCGTCGCTTCACCGGACCTCCGCGAAATCCGGCACCCGGTGAGCCGCAATGTTATACTGAATAAAATGAATGACCAGGAAACCTGATGCCCAAGGAAATCTTCCCATCTTCATACGTTTGTGATTGTGGAAAGGAAAGCCACCACTTCGGGAACACGAACCGGGAAATAAAGGAGAAGAGCCGCAGGAAACGACTGACTCTGATCGCCGATGATGGAGAACACGAGATCATTTTCGACCATGGTGATATGGTGGCCATGTACTATCCGAAAGAACAAAGAGAAATTCCAGTCATCGACAGGGCCAAGGGTGCGGCTCGTCCGCAGCGGACTCGCCGTCCCTCAGTTTCAGCGATACGAGTAGAAAGCAAATATGAAGAAATGGAGAGAATGATGGGCACTCGAATACAAATAAAAGATATTGCTGAGAAATTAGCTCAGAAGATGAATGCAAGTAATGAAACAGCAGAAAAATGGATAGACGCCCTTATTGAGACTTTGTATGAGTCATTCAAGAAGGGGCGAAGCGTCACATTACAGGGTTAAGGCGGCTTCTATCTTAAACCCAAAGGAAAAACTTGGGTATTCAAATTCAATCCCAGCCAGAGATTACGCCATCTATTCGGGTGGGCCTCAACTTATAAAGGAGATTTAAAAGGAGATGCATAACGAATCACTTCACGGGGTCGGCGGAAAACTTCCCCGCCTCCCCATGAATTCAGACGTTACACTCTTTCAATCCGAAATCAAAGGCGCCGCAGAAACCCGGTCTTCACACTTTGTAGGTGTAACCGGTAAACTCAACCTGATCAGACGTTGTCTGTCAGGTTAAGCCGCATCTATTACATCAACTACCAGTTGACGGTTCCTTTATTCATGGCCTCCTGAAAAACCTTGGGGTCGCGCTTCGCCAGCTCGATGACCGCTCCGTTCGGGTCCCGCAAAAAGGCCAGGCGAATCCCGGGGGTTGGTTCGAATGGCTCTCCGAGGAAGTCGGCTCCTTTGGCCTTCAGGTCTTGATAGGCCGACTCAAAATCATCGGTCTTGATGCCGATGTGATGGACTCCGTAATGTTCCCGGGAATCCACGGGCTCGCTGGCCGGGCCCATATGCATGAGTTCCAGCATACTTTCGCCGATGCGCAGAAAAACTATTCTTCTGGAATTATCCAGGTTGCGCCTCAGAATGACCTTAGCCCCAAACATGCGGCTATAGTAATCGACAGAAGCTTCGATATCCCGGCAGCGGATGGCGATGTGTTCGATCGAGAAAGACATCGGATGTTCCTCCCTTTTTTGAAGCGTAATAATAGAAATTTTTGCAAATCTCAAAATCTGTCGCTCAATCGTCATTCCGGGCAAGCGCAGCGCGACCCGGAATCCAGGATTTTCGAGCAATTCTGTCCGCCTGAGGCGGACGGCTTTCGCCGGAATGACGAAGTAAGTGACTTTTGCAAAAAGCTCATATGTAAAAATAATTACCCCGTTAAAATGTCTGCTTTGGCGGGAATGCCGGTGTTTAGGACTTTTGCAAGAGCCTCAATAGTGCAATTTTTTTATAGCAGTAACTGGCTCGATTCTATGATTTCTTGGCGCAATTTAAGAAAAGATACGTCGGTATGCTCGCGCGGGCGGGGAAGATGGACCGGATATACGGCCTTCATCCGCCCGGGCAATTTACCTTCCAGGGCAATGATCCGGTCTCCCAGATAAATCGCTTCATCAATATTATTGGTCACGAATATCACCGTCCGTTTCTCGGCTTCCCAGATGCGCACCGTCTCTTTTTCCATATAATATCGAGTCTGGGCATCAAGCTGGCCGAAAGGTTCATCAAGGAGCATCATCTCCGGATCATTAGCGTAAGCCCGGGCAATGCCCACCCGCTGCTTCATTCCCCCGCTCAATTGATGGGGATAGTATTTTTCATAACCCGCCAGGCCCACTAAATTCAGGTAATGGGAGGCGATTTTACGCCTCTCCTCTTTCGGAACCCCTCTGAGTTTGGGGCCCATTTCCACGTTGCCCATGACGGTCCTCCAGGGGAAAAGCATGTAGCTCTGAAAGACCAGTCCTCGATCCGGCCCGGGGCCTTTCACCTCTTTCCCATCTAAAAGAACCCGTCCTTCGGTAGGAGTCTCCAAGCCGGCAATGATTCTGAGCAGGGTGGTCTTACCCGACTGCCCTGGCCCAAGGATCACCACAAACTCGTTGGCATCGACATTAAGAGAAATATCCTCAAGCACATGAACTTGGATCTTGCCCTTTTGAATGAAAATCTTGCGAATATTCTGACAGGATATTTTGATCCGGTTTTGCTGGTCTTTTTCGGTCATTGGCTTCTCTCGCTTACTCGCATTATAGCCCCCTAATCTCCCGCTTCCAGAGGCAGACCAACCTTTCCAGCCCGCTTACGAGCAAAGAAGTAAGGAAAGCCACCAGGGCGATGATGGCCATTCCCCCGATAACCAGTTCAGGCTTAGTAAGCCTCATTCCTTGAATGATAATCCAGCCCAAGCCGGAGCGGGAACTTACCAGTTCCGCCGCCAGCACACAGGTCCAGGCAATGCTTTAAGAATTAAGCAGACAGGGCACGAACGCTCCAATAACGATAATGAAAATCTTCGAGGCCTCTTCAATCCCGAACCAGAGGATGGCGATAGAAATCCAGGCGATGGGAGGCATGGGTTTGAATATGTCAAAGACCGGTTTGAAAAGGGCATTGATATATCGATTGAGGGCCATCAATAATCCGAGGGGTACGGCAAAGATCGAAGCAATGGCGAACCCGATAAAGACCCTGCTTGTGCTGTCCCAGATATGCCCCCAAAGATCTTTTCCGGCCAGTTTAACGGTAGTCAAACGGGTTAATTCTTTAACCACTTCGTATGGCGGCGCCAGGGACTTGCCGAGAATCTGCTCTTTGGCCACCCAATCCCAGAGGAAAAGAAAGGCGACAAAAGAAACGACGTATAGAAAGAACTCGTTCCTGATAATGTGCAGTATGGTTAGAGGGGATTCCCGGTCTTTGATCAACTTCTCCTATCTCCTTATCCCGGCCAGGAGCCGCTTTTCCACCGCGTCTATTGCCAGGCCGATCAGAGCGCCGACGACGCCCACAGTCACCATAGCCAAAACCACCATTTCGGGTAAGGCCAGCCGGCGGCCCATGGAAATCAGGAACCCCAGGCCGGAATCGGAGGCCAGGAGCTCGGCAGCGACCAGATTCGTCCAGCAGATGGCCAGGGTAATCTGCAAAGCCCCGAAAACCATGGGAAGAGCGGAAGGGATACAGAGCTTCTTGAATATCTGCCAATCTGTAGCCCCGTAGGTTCTGGCCATCTGAATGAGGGTCGGGTTGGTCATTTTTACTCCGGCCCAGGCATTAATCACGCAAGGGACCACCCCCCCGATCCAGATGATGAAGACCTTCCCCCACAGATCAATCCCAAACCAGAAGATATACAGGGGAATCCAGGCGATTGGGGGAATGGGGCGGATGATTTCAAAGAGCGGTCGAAATACGCCCCTGACGACGGTGAACCATCCCATAAGCAGACCAAGGGGGAGTCCGATGAGCAGAGAAAGGAGGTATCCAATACCGGCCTCCTGGATACTTATCCAGACGTGCGCCGAAAGGACGGCCCCGTCAGGGTTGGGGTCGGTTAGCTTCACCAGAAACAACTGGAAGACCGAAGAAGGAGCAGCAAGCATGGTGCTGGGAACCAGGAATTGAGGATCGATGAGTTTCCTCGGATGGGGCAGATTTACCTTAATTTCGGCCTTAATTTTGGCGGGTTTATTGCTAAGGACCAGAATCCTCTCAGCCAAGTAAACAGCTTCCTCGATATTATGGGTAATGAAGATCACCGTGCTCTTAAGGGTCTGCCACAGCTTGATCAGCTCGTCTTCCAGGTAGTAGCGCAGCTTTACGGTAAGTTGGCCATAGGGTTCATCCATGAGGAGCAGATCAGGATCCACGGCAAAGGCTCGGGCCACGGTCAGGCGTTGCATCATGCTGGCGGATATTTGGTTGGGATACAAATGAGCAGTGTCTGATAAACCCACCAGAGCCATTATGTAATTCAGCCTTTCCCGCATCTTGTCCTTGGGGAACCCCTTGATTTCCATACCAAAGGAAACATTCTCCTCCACTGTCCTCCAGGGCATGGGCGTGGGCTCCTGGAACACAAAGGAGATATTGTGTTTCTTGGGATCGGCCAGTTCTCCGTCAATAAATATATTGCCTTTCGTAGGGGGAAGCAGGCGGGAGAGGCAGTTCAAAAAGGTTGTTTTCCCGCAACCCGTGGGTCCGACAATGGACAGAAACTCGCCTTCTCCGACGGTGAAGGAGAGGTCATCCAAAACCAGGAGATCTCCGAACTTCCTGGTCAGATTGGAAACGACGACCTTTGCTTTTTTATCTCCATTGATCACTTTCAGGCTCTATCCTATTGCTTCCGCGTCGGCAATATTTAAAGCTTTATCAAAGACCTTCATGGCCTGGTCGATTTCATCTTTGGTAATAGTCAGGGGAGGCGCCAGCATGATCACGCTGACGGATCCGGCCAGGCAGTAAACCCCTTCCTTCATTGCTTCCGCCAGGACTTTCATTTTGGCTGTCGGCGGGCGAGGTCCTTCTACCAATCCGTCATGAATGGGTTCTTTGGTCTTCCGATCTTTGACCAATTCCAATCCAACGAATAATCCTTTCCCGCGTACATCGCCGACGCTTAGGTGTTTCTCCTTTAGCTCTTTAGCATTTTCTAATAAATATTTGCCCATTTCGGCGGATCGTTGGACTAACCCATCAGCTTTGTAGGCCTCGATGGTGGCAACTCCCGCGGCCATAGCTAAGGTGTGACCGCTGTAAGTGTGGCCGTGCACCCAAGGATTGCCGCCGAACTTTTCCGCAACCCAGGGCCGCATGCTGGTAGCTCCGAGGGGCACATAGCCGCTGGTGATCCCTTTGGCCATGGTAATAACGTCCGGAACCACGCCCCAGTGCTCAATGGCGAACCACTTCCCCGTTCGCCCGAAACCGCTCATTACTTCATCACACATCATCAACATTTCATACTTATCGCAAATTTCCCGAATCTTCTGGAAGTATCCATCGGGGGGAACAATTATCCCGTTAGATCCGACGACCGGTTCGGCAATGAACCCGGCCACTCGCTTCGATCCCCCCTCAAAACGAATAACCTCTTCTACATGCCTGGCGCACTGCAGATCGCAGCTCGGGTAGGTCAGGCCGAATGGGCAGCGGTAGCAGTAGGGGTCCAGGCAATGGATGACGCTGGGGATGGACGGCTCGGCGGCCCAGTTGCGGTAATCGTTGGAGAGGGACATGGCGCCCATGGTAGATCCATGGTAAGTGCGCCAGCGAGCGATGATTTTTTCTTTCCCCGTGGCCAGGCGCGCCAGTTTAATGGCTCCTTCATTGGCTTCCGCTCCGCTGGTGGAAAAAAAAGTTTTTTTGATGTCGCCGGGGGTAATTTCGGCCAGAAGTTTGGCCAGGCGCGCTTTGGCTTCAGTGGCAAAAGGAGAGGCTGCGGCGGGCAATCTCGCAGCCTGTTCGGAAATAGCCCGGACAACCCTTTCATCAGCATGCCCCAAGTTGCTGAAGACGAACATCGAGCTAAAGTCCAGGTACTGCTTGCCCGAGGGATCGTAAAAATAATTTCCTTTGGCATAGTCAATAATCGGAGGGTTAAGTCCCTTCTGAGCCACCCAGGGATAAAGAACATATTCAATCTCTAATTGCCTGATTGTTTCTGCATTAAGGCGACTATTCGCAGCTTGGTTTGACATAAAATTTCCTCCTTGTTGGGTTGCTTGGCATGATTCCTATGGACATATAATTTAGCCACGGAGGACACAGAGTTTTTAAAACCATGATTAAGAAAAAGTAAAGGATAAGCCTCAAGCCTCCTGCATTAAAGTTGAAAAAAAGAATTTCCTATGCAATAAATTTGATGATCTCGTAAAAATTCGCGAAATGGTCATTGCGAGCGCCAGCGAAGCAATCTCGTTTTTATAAGTGCCCGAAAAGACAAGATTGCTTCGTCTTCTCGCCAATGCGGAACTCCTCGCAATGACAGGAACAGGGCTTTTTACGAATCCATCAAATTTATCAGAAGTCTAAATAAATCGTCAGTTTGAGTCATGGACTTTATTCCCGGCGATATTTTCGGTCGTACAGGTCCGCATCATATGGGGCCCTCCTGCCCGGGCATAGTTCCCGCTGGCACAACCGGCAGCTTTCAAAACTCTCCTCCGTAGGAAACCATATACCGGAGACAGACTTTATCGGCGTCATCAAAAACGAATCGGTAAGCTCTACTCCGATCGAACCCGGCCCTTTTCCGAGGAGGGCAAAGAGCTTTTGCTGTTCTGGCAAAGGCCAATCGGGCAATGATCCCGGATTCATTCTTGATATCTTCCCCGGTTGAAAGTGTTCAATCAACTGTTCGTTAAGATTTTTGATGGCTATACGCAAGGCCATTTCCTTGATCACATCGGCCCAGTACTTTTCCAGCATATCAGTGATGGAACGCGACCATTCCTCTAATTCTACTCCGCAGGTGGCCACAAAAGGAAAAACCCGGTGGGCCTTTTTCAGGTTGATCCGCAGAACCCGGCTGGTGAGCATCACCCCGTCAACGATTACATGGTCATCCGCTCTGGATTCAATGAAGACCGCCTTATAGAAGGCTTTCGGCTTACCTATAGCCTGAGCTTTATCAACCAGAGAATTCAGCCTGGCCATAAGTTCGCTCCCCTCTTTTATTCTTAAGTTTTTATAAAGTTGCCCGGTGTCAATCTGGAATGTAATGCTATCCAATATCAAGGAATCCATTTATTATTAGCCTCGTAGAGTGGATTTAGCCAAAAATTTCCATGCCCGGCGCATTCCCCAGTTGCTGGGGAGAAAAACCTGGTGGCTGCGGCGGAGGGGCCAGAAGCGTTTGAGCATGGAAGGATAAGAATAGAAGCGTTGATTAGCTAAGTCATGACCTTCCTGGAGTTGCTCAATTGTCATGCGTTTGGGCCGAAAGACCACGTGGTTCATGTCGTAAAGGTCCCAGTTGCGGGAGATAATCCTTTCTTCCCGGGTATATTGCTCGTAAATGCGCGTCCCTGGGTAGGGAGTCAAGATGGCGAAGACAGCGGCATCGATCTTGGTTTCTTCGCAAAAATCCACCACCTGCTGAAAAACAGATGGGTCCTCTTCGTCTGAACCAAAGATAAAGGATCCTTCAATGCCAATCCCTTGATCATGAATTTTTTTTACAAATTCCCTGTACCGGTCAACCCGGTTCGTAGTTTTATGGTGGTCCTGCAATGTTTTCTGGGAGAGGGATTCAAACCCGATAAAAAGCCCGTAACAGCCGCTCTCCCCTGCTTTTTTCAGGAGGTCATCGTTCTCGGCGATGTTGACCGAAGCATGGCTGAGCCATTTAATCCGATATTCTTTCAAGAGGGAAAAAAGGTCGCGGGCATAGGCCGGATTAGCGATGATATTATCGTCCATGAAAAAAATGAAATTTTTTTCCTTAAGCAGCAGTTCCACTTCTTTGCGCACTTCTTTTAGGGGACGCAGCCGGCAGGTGTGTCCAAAGAAGGCTGTAACGGAACAGAAGTCGCACTGGAAGGGGCATCCGCGGCTGATTTGCATGGTATTGGTGAAGAAATAGACTCTCTTTTTTAAAAGATCGCGGCGGGGGACGGGAAGGTTTTGCAGGTCTGGACGACTTTCCTCTCTGTAAATCCTCTGGTAGGATCCTTTTCGGAAATCTGCAATCACCCGAGGCCAGACCTTCTCTGCTTCCCCCAGGACCACTGCGTCAGCATGCTGCCCCGCTTCTTCGGCCATCCAGGTGGCGTGAACCCCCCCCATTACTACCGGAATGGATAACTTCCGAAATTGGTCGGCAATGGCGTACCCGCGGTTGGCCAGCGGAGTGATGATGGACACGGCCACCAGGTCCGGCTGATCCTGATAATTAATTTCCTGGACATTTTCATCTTCAATCGTAACTTCCACGTCTTCGGGGGTAAGGGCTGCCAGGGTGGTTAGGCTCAGGTAGGGGAACCGGAAGATAAAGTGGCGCCAGATGCTTCCTTCTGGCCATCGAGGACAAATGATTTTAATTTTCATTTTTTATCAGGACACAGATTTACACGGACAAACACAGATAGGCATTATTAAAAAAACTTTTAATTCTTTTTTATACATGATGAAATTCCTAAAAAATTTAATGCCTCGTGATTCGATTCTATATTTTTGATTCTTGATCCGTAAAATCTGTGTTCATCCGTGTCCTAATTAATTTTCGTTCTTGAATAACAAACAAACATTGCTCCCCCCAAAAGAAAATCCATTAAGGAGGGCGTATTGAATATGAGTTTCCCGCGGCTTATCCATGATATAGCCCAGGTCTAACTCCGGGGTTTTCAATCCGAGGGTTGGAGGAATTTGGCCATCCCGCATGGCCAGAAGGATGGCCGCCGTCCGCAAAGCTGCCGAGCCGCAGAAATCGCCAATGTGACCTTTAAGCGAGCTTATGGGAATGGCCCGCGAAGTCTTCTCAAAAACTTTCCCTATGGCCAGGGCTTCTGCCCGGTCAAGCTCTCGGGTGGAATTCGCCGCAGCGCATATGTAATCCACCTGGGAAGGAGAAACGCCAGCCGTTCGCAGAACATTTGCCATAGCCCGGCTCATCTGCACAGCCCCTGCTTCATAATGATTAATTGGCGAAGGGCCGCCAGTGGATGCATAAGCCACGAGAGAGCCATAGATTCTCACGCCCCGCTCCCGGGCCCGGGTCTTTTTCTCCAGAACAAGTATTCCCGCTCCTTCGCCCAGAACCCGCCCGTTCCTCCGGCGGTCAAAGGGGCGCATGCCTTCTTCCTGTGGTCCTTGAGGAGACAGGGCCCGCAAGGCAGCGTAACTATGAAAAAGAACGGCGCTTAGTTCATCCGCGCTCCCTGCCAGTAAAACCTCCGCGCGGTCTTCCTGCAACAAGCGGCAGGCATAAGCCAGGGCCTGCTCGCCTGAGACTTCGTTATGACTGAAGGTGGTGTTGGGTCCTTTGAAACTGTGGTAGATGGAAACCTGGCTGGCTGGAGCATTGGGCACGGTGTCCGGAAAAAGACTGGGGTTGGCCCCCTCCGGGCCTTCCTTGAGCATTCCTACGAAAAAATCATCGGTCTGGCTTGTGCTTCCGTACCCGGTGCCTATTACCACTCCTACCGACGCAGCAGACTGAGAAGAGACGGGCAAAGCCGCATCGTTCAAGGCCTCGATACTGGCAGCGACCGCCAAACGGGATACCCGGCTCATCCGCCGGTATTTCAAAGGGGGCATGAAATCCTTGGGAATAAAATCCCGGGCCTCCGCCCCAAGATGGGACGGATAGGCTTTCGTATCGAAAGATTCGATGGGCGCGATTCCTGTCCGGCCGCGGAGACAACTTTGCCAGAAGGCTTCTTTCCCGATCCCGCAGGAAGAGATGATGCCTATACCTGTGACAACGATTTCATCCATATCAATATCAATTGATTATTTGCCACAGAGGGCAAAGCGCGGCAGAGCCGCAACCAAAAAATCTTTAGCCGCAGAAGACACAGAGATCGCCGAGATATAAAGAAAGACCTTTAAAAAGACAATTTAAGACGCAGAGTAATAATAGAAAAATCAGTAAAAATTAATTATGATGGATTCGTAAAAAGTCGGCAGAAGAGTCATTGCGAGCGAAAGCAAAGCAATCTCGTTTTTATAAGTACTTGAAAATACGGGATTGCTTCGTCGTCCCGCATTGGCGGAACTCCTCGCAATGACGAAAACGGGACTTTTTACGAAGCCATCAATTATTTATGGCCATTGGTCTTTAATCTTTTTTATCTCTGTGAACTCTGTGTTCTCTGTGGCCGAAAAATTTCTTTTCACCTTTCCCATTTCCCAAAAACCAACGCCGTATTATTCCCCCCAAAAGCAAAAGAATTCGAAAGCGCCGCCTCAACTGTCATACTGCGCGATTGGTTGGGGGTGTAATCTAAATCACACTCAGGATCCGGTGTTTGATAATTGATCGTAGGTGGAACCTTGTTGTCATAAACTGAAAGAACCGTGGCCACTGCTTCCACGGCGCCGGCAGCTCCCAGACAATGCCCGACCATGGATTTAATCGCACTCACCGGAATCTTTCCTGCTCTTTCTGCAAAAAGCCTTTTGATGGCTTTAGTCTCGGCCAGGTCATTGGCCGGAGTGGCTGTCCCGTGAGCATTGATGGCATCCACCTGCCGGGGCTCGATCCCGCTATCTTTCAAGGCTGCCTGCATGGCCCGCAAGGCGCCGTTACCATCGAAGTCAGGGGCAGTCATGTGATATCCATCGGCGGTCAGGCCATATCCCATTATTTCCGCGTAAATTTTCGCTCCCCGTCTCCTGGCGTATTCCGCTTCTTCGATCACCAGTATGGCCGCGCCTTCCCCCAGAGAAAGGCCTTTACGGTTAAGGTCAAAAGGGCGGCAGCGGTCTTCGTCCACCGAGCGCAGGGCATTAAACCCGCCGAAAGTAACTTCGGATAAAGATTCACTTCCCCCCACAATGGCCATATCGACTTCGCCGGCCCGGATGGAACTAACCGCATATCCAATGGCCGTGGCCGAAGAAGAGCAGGCCGTTGCCACGGTGGCTCGGGGGCCATGGATGTCATATTTTCCGGCGATTGAGTCTGTAAGTGTACAGGTGGCAAAAGGAAGAAGAAGGGCTGGCCTGACCCGGCGCCACCCTTTCTGGAGCATCTCCCTGCGGTACTTTTCGGCGGAAAATATTCCGCCTGCTCCGCCGCCAATGAAAACCCCGATTCGCTCCCGGTTCGCCTCCATCCAATCCAGGCCAGAATCAAAGACGGCCTCTTCCGCGGCCTTGAGTCCCATCTGATCGCAACGCGCCATGCGCTGGAGATGTCGTTTGGAAAAGTGCTGGAAAGGGTCAAACCCCCTCACCTCCGCGGCCTTTTGTGACCGGTACCGGGAAGCATCGAAGAGAGTGATGTGGTCAATTCCACAAACCCCCTGCAAAAGGTTCCTCCAGAAGGTAGGTATATCATGCCCGATGGCGCTAATGATCCCCAGGCCGGTCACTACGGCATGATAACGGTTCATGGCATACTCTGATCCTGCACCTTTACAGAGGGAGGAATTTTTATTTTGAGGTCGTCATCGGTGAGGGGCGCATTGATCTTAAGATTTTTAAAATCCAGGGTCAGGCAGTCCCCATTGGCCTCAACCATTTTGAATCTTATGATGGCCCCGGATATTTTGTCAACCCCCAAATCCAGTCTGGATAAGAACTTCTGGACTTTTTCCTCTCTGGGTTGCAGATGAAAACGGTGGAGGCGGTCGGCTTCCAGCCCTTCATAAAAAATGGTATATGTTTCGGTGAGCTGACCCAATGTTTTTTGGAAAATCGCCAAAAGCGGATCCAGGGATTGAGCCATTCTTTTGCTCCGGCCGAAAGAATATTTCTCGGCCTGCGCGCTCCCCGGGGAATACATCCAGATGGTTTTTCCATCGAGGGCTACCTCCATCAGCTCCGGCTTCGAATAATGCCAGTAAATCTGGGCCGGACGCTTAAATTTCACCAGCCCCGAAGATAACAGGGGGGTTTTTACGAGCGAAATTTCCTTTGTCTGGGAAAAGCTGGCCGTGATGGTCTGGATTTTCCGCTGTTGTTCATCGATGACCCTGATAAGTTCCCCAACATCTTGGCCTAAGGCAGGCGAAAATGGACTGCCGCCCATTAGGCAAAGCCCGATGACAACCAAGATCTTTCTCCTCATCGTTTTACTCATCCCTATCACCAAATTATTTTTTTTCGTAACAGTTTAGCGATTTGAAAAAATGTTATAAAAGCCTTTGTTGAGGGCCGGGGGTTAGAGCGGAACGCGCCGGAAGCATCGGTTGGGTTTCCGCTTGGCTACGGGGACAAAAGATCTTTTCCGCCGGAGGAGGCGGGGATTCTTGCCCGCCCCATATGCGGAGAAATTAGCGCCTTATGATTCCAAGCGTTACGCTCTGGCCCCCGGCCCCTGGATCCCTTGGCCCTTATAACACACCTTTTTTCAAAGAGCTAAAGTGTCACCTTTTTTTTATTTTTTCGCCGTGCCCAATAGTGGGTTGTGTAGGTTGCCTTGTGCCTTGCGCCTTATTTCACTTCCTTGCTCATCCCCAAAAGTTCGTCGAGAGTTAGAAATTCCAATCCGCGGTCTTTAAATGCTTGAAGAATTTCAGGTAAGGCCTTAAGAGTTGCTGTCCGCTCTTGGTTCTGGATTGAATCGGACCCATCGTGAAGAAGAATGATCCCTCCGGGCTCGGCTTTTTTAAGGATTCTCCGGGAAATGGCCAGCGGCTCTCTGCGTTGCGTATCGAAGGCTCGTACCTGCCATCCCACCATGGTCATCCCCAGATCCTTCAGAATACCAAAAATGTTGGGATTGCGAAAACCGGCAGGTTGCCGGTAGAAACGGGGTTTGTAGCCAACCCATTTTTCCACTTCATTCTGACAATTAAGGACCTCCTGCCGGAGTTTCTTTGCCGAAAAGAAATTCATCGTCCGCAAGTGGCTGTAAGAATGGTTGCCAATGAGGTGTCCTTGCTTTGAAGCCTCTACGGCCAGATTCCCATGTTCTTTCAAATATCTTCCGATGACGAAAAAAGTGGCTCTGGCTTGAAAACGATCCAGTATCTCAAAAATGCGCGGAGTATACAAAGGATTAGGGCCATCGTCAAAGGTCAGGGCCACTCCCCGTCTATCTCCTTTCCAGAGAACTTTTCCCAGAAGAGCGCCGCGGGGGTTGGCAATTTCGTTTAGGGCCAAAAAGGCAAATCCAGTAATGGGTACAATCCAGAGAACCATGGGATCAGAGAGCCCTGTGCCGGGAGAAGTAATCGTAAAAAGTAAACCATTGATCGGGATAGGAGCGGATAAACTTTTCCATGACATTGGCGATACGCTGGGCGTTCACAGCCAAATCTTCATCGCGGTTCCCGGTTCTCTGGATCGAAAGAGGGGGTTCAGCCCGGCAGAGGTATTTGTCGTCTTCATTCATAAGGACAAAAGTAGGAATGAGAACCGCTTCTGAAAGCCGGACTAAAAGCGCCGGGCCGACCGGGAAAAAAACTCTCTGGCTGAAAATTTCCACTGGAATTCCCTTGCCCAGCAGCTCACGGTCTCCCAGCAGGGCTACGAGTTCATTCCCCTTGAGCGCCTGGAGGACAGCCAGCGAAGAGGCCAGCGTGTCATTCAGGGTAATCACTTTAATTTTCTGCTCCTGGCGGAGGCGGATGCGGTATTCGTGCAGGCGGGCAGCCACGTCCGGAGCTGTAATAACAGTCAGGGAGTATCCCATTAACCTGAGAAATACCCCTCCCATTTCCCAGTTCCCCAGGTGGGCGGTGAGGATGATCGCCCCTTTTCCCTGAGCCAGGGCCCGATCTATGTGTTCCTTCCCCTGAAAACCGGAAACCAGGCGGAAAAAATTATTCTCCCGCAGAAGGTCCATACGGGTGTAGTCCACCAGATATTTGGCATAATGAATAAAGGTGCGGCGGGTGGTTTTGTCTATTTCCAGGGGGTTATCTAAAATCTGCCCCAGATTCCGGCGAACCATTTCCCGATCTTTTTTCATGACCGCCCAGTAGAAAATTCCCACGAGAACAGCCATCCTAAACATCAACCAGCGGGGGAGAAGGTGGCCGAAAAAACCAATCAGGGTCAGGTAAAAAAGGCCAAGGCGGAAGAGAAGTCGCTTGCTCGACATGATGGCCAAAATTTTACTTGTAATGATTTGCCCATGTCAAGGAAAATACGGAAAACCGATCACCGCAGAGGTCGCTGGAAAGGTCAAGAAAATAATCTGCATACAGAGTAGGATTCGCTTGATGTTACGGGCTGTTGTTTCGCTCCCCTTCCTCAGGGGGTTACACGGCTTCATCAAATGACACCTTGTGCTTTCTGAGGTTCTTTTTTGCCTTTTTCCTGTCCTATTAAAATTGCATATACTCAATTGCATCATAATTTTACAGCGAACCTCCGGCATCAGCAGCGCCTGCCTGTGGGCGTCGACTGCACGCCCCGGTTAGGAGTTTTATTGAACTGGCGCCCTGGGGGCAACCGCCGCGTCGCCTTGCCCGCTTTTCTCAAGTCCTCTGGCGACGAAGCCCGAGGCCTTCATCTCCTCGATGAACTCGCGCAGGTAACGTGCGCCGGCCTCCCGGCCCTTGGGCGTGCCCATCGCCTGCTCGATAACCATGAACCGGCCGTCCATCACGCGCACGTTGGGATGGCTCTTGGCGAACTGGAGGAGCGGCTGCTTCACCCCGGCCGCGGCTTCGAGCTTATCCTTCAGGAAGACATCGATCGCCTCGGGCGAGGTCGGCACGCGGACCAGTTGCGCGCGCTTCAGCGTGCGAGTCAGGTAGAGGTCGTAGGCGCTCTTGTTGCCCACGGCGACGCGCACCCCGTCGCGATCGACGTCCTGGATCGCGCGCAGCGGCGAATCCGTGGGCACGAGATAGGTTCCCTCGATCACCACGTACGGCGCCGTGAAGGCGATCTCGGTGGCGCGCGCCGGATCGATCGCCAGAAAGGCAATGTCCCACGCGCCCGTCTTGAGCGCGTCGAACACCTTGCCGGCGGCGTCGTAGGTGACGAGCTCGACGGGAACACCCAGGCGCCGGCCCAACTCGCGCGCCAGGTCCACCGACACCCCGCGCGGCTCGCCGCTCGCCTGGTCCTTCTGCGCGAGCACCGGGTTGCCGAAGTTGATCGCTGCCCGCAGCTTGCCGGTGGGCGCAAGTTCCGAACGAGCCCCTGGCGGAACTGTTGGTAAGGTGGCGCAGGACGACAGCAATGCGGCAGCAAGAAGCAGAACCATTGCCCTATCTGTTTCACCTGTAGAACGATGCAGTGCGTTCATTTTGACCCTCCTACATTGATTAGACTTCCTACTATCTGTCTTTAATTACTACCTCAATCATCTTTATATTGTAAATGCTAAATAATTACGATATGTTTGTCAATACGATTTTAAATATCTTTAGGAAATATGCTGAAAGGCTTTTAGCCTTGAAATTGATAGATATAGTTCGGGATGTAATTAGGAAAAAGCGCTATTCGATACGAACGGAACAGGCTTATGTCGACTGGATAAAACGGTATATCCTCTTCCATAATAAACGGCACCCCAAAGACATGGGGGAAATGGAAATTTCCCAATACCTTAAAGACGGTGTAGAAATGAGTCAAGAGGAGCTTTTGGCAAGATGCTTACCGCGCGATCCGGCCGGCCAGGGAAGGGGTAAGTAGGAGCGGGCAAGCAGGATTTATCCTTGACAGCTTCTTACCATCGGATTCATAATCTTTTAAATTTAATAGAACGCAGATTTTCACAGATAACCGCAGATAATTATTTCTTTTTATTTTATCCCGATAATCTGTGTATATCCGTGTCCAAAAAGGAAATTCCTATACAATCAAGTTATTAACACCCCCACCCTAACCCTCCCCCATCCAGGGGGAGGGAATTTTGGATCCCCCAGTATCTCCCCTCCCCTGGCGGGAGGGGGTTGGGGGGAGGGGGATAGAAAAGCAAATTCCTATACAATTAAATTAGCCACAGAGGGCACAGAGATCACAGAGCTATAACAACAATTGTAACAGTTTAGCGCTTTGAAAAAATGGTATAAAAGCCTTTGTTTTGGGCCGGGGGTTAGAGCGGAACGCGCCGGAAGCATCGGTTGGGTTTCCGCTTGGCCACGAGGATAAAAGATCGTTTCCTCCGGAGGAGGCGGGGGTTCTGGCCCGCCCCATATGCGGAGAAATAAGCGCCTTATGATTCCAAGCGTTCCGCTCTGGCCCCCGGCCCCTGGAATCCCTTGGCTCTTACAACACACCTTTTTTCAAAGAGCTAAAGTGTTACCAAAATTTTTTTAAAACAAAAAACAATTTAGAGTTCGGATGAACACAAATAAATATAGATAAAATTATTTTTAAAAAATCTTACCAAAATTTTCGAGTTTGAACGTTAGTAGTACAGAAAACATAGAGGATAATAAAAGCAGTTTCAGGTTCCCATAATTTTTTCAGCACTCTCTGTGACCTCAGTGTCCTCTGTGGCTAAAAATTAAAATACTAAAAATTGGCAAAAAGTAAATTCCTGTGCAATCAAGTTTGATGGCCTCGTAAAAAGTCGTCACTCCGGTGAAAACCGGAGTCCAGGAGTTTGATAACTCCTTGCAATAACTGGATTCCGGCTGGAGTTTACCCCGTACTTGATACGGGGCCGGAATGACGGGGAAAGGGGCTTTCGGACTTTTTACGAGATCATCAAGTTTCGAAAAAATAAATAGAATCACCTCTGGAGCACCAGAATGCGCGTTGTTTTAATCGCTCCCGCAGCCACCTCTTATATCTGGCGCAAAAGACGGGCTGCTTTTACCATGCCCCCTATGGCTCTGCCAGTTTTGGCCGCATGCACCCCTCCGGGAGTGGAAATTAAGTTAATTGATGAAGCCGTGGAGGACGTAAATCTTAATCTTGAAGCAGATATGGTAGGCCTTTCGGCCATGACCCCCACCGCACCCCGAGCCTACGCCCTGGCCGATCATTTTCGCTCCCGGGGGATTCCGGTAGTAATGGGAGGGGTTCATCCCTCCGTCCTTCCGGATGAAGCGCTGCGCCACTGTGATTCCGTAGTCATCGGGGAAGCGGAAAATCTATGGGCCAGTGTACTCCAGGAAGCAGGGCAAGGTCGCCTGAAGAGGACCTATCAAGATTCAGCCTTCATTTCTTTGGACAACTTGCCCCCTCCCAGGTGGAACCTTTTACTGGGAAAAAGATACTTCATCCCCCAAACCATTCAGGTCTCCCGCGGATGCCCCATTGGCTGCTCGTTCTGTTCGGTGAGCTCTTATTTTGGGCGATCCTTTCGCTTCCGTCCCATCCCTCAGGTGATAGAAGAGGTGAAGAGCCTGCCGCGGAAACTGTTCATCTTCGTAGACGATAACATTGCCGGGGAACCGGACCAGGCCAAAGAACTATTTGCCGCCATGATCCCCCTGAAAAAGAAATGGGTGGGCCAGTGCTCCCTCTCCATTGCCGAAGACCCGGAATTATTGGATCTGGCTGCCCGCAGTGGCTGCATCGGCTTGCTGATCGGCTTTGAATCTATTTCCCCCGCGGTCCTGCGTTCCATCGGCAAACAGGTCAACCTGCGGCGGAAATACGAGGAAGCGATCGGCCAGATTCATGGACGGTCCATTCACATCCAGGGTTCCTTCATTTTCGGGTTTGATGGGGACACGTTGGAAGCCATTCGCTCCACCGCCCAGTTTGTCAAGAAGAATCGGCTGACCGGGGTGAACTATTGCCACTTAACCCCATTTCCAGGAACAAAATTATTTGCGGATTTAGAAAAGGAAGGGAGAATTCTCCACCGGGATTGGTCGAAGTATGACCGGCAGAATATCGTCTTTCTTCCCCGGAATTTTACTCCCGAAGAACTTCAGGATCATATCTTTTGGGCTTACCGCCAGACTTACAACTGGCGTTCTTTCTGGCAGCGGCGCCCGTCTTCCTTTCACCACTTCAGCCTCTACCTGGCTTTGAATTTCGGCTACATGAAGGGGGTGCGGAAGATGGAGCGGAATGCCCAAAGAAGCCGGAAGGGATTATGCTCAACTTCAGAGGTTGTGCGGCCTCCTGGCCAAGGGACCTGAAAATCCGCCCTCCGGTTGGTAATCTGTTCCTCAGCGTTTCCCGGCCCGCAAAACTTTTTTCTCCGAAAAAGCAGGAGACTGCGGACCCCCTGTATTCCTGCAGAGCGTGACCTCTCCAGTCCGGTCGGCGACCACCAGGTCGTTTGACCCCGGTCGGCTCCAACCGATCATCCGGGGAGAGGCATCCGGCCCAAACTTCAAGGGCAGCTTTTCTCCTTTATTGTCATATTGCGGGTCTTCATTTGTTCCCTTGTTTAGAAAGACAAAAACTTCTCCGCTATCATTTCCGATAACCAGATCCTTCTTCCCATCCCCGTTCCAGTCCGCGACATCCGGAGAAGAATTGGAACCAACATCCAGGCTTCCTCTGTTCAGCTTGATGGGTTTGCCGAAAACCGGCTGTTCATTGGATCCTTCGTTAAGGTAAAGAAAGATCTCGCCGCTGCTGTTTCCCATGATTAAATCTTTTTTACCGTCTTCGTTCCAGTCAACCACGCAGGGGGAAGCTCTGCCGCCTACATCCAGGTCCTTGCCGGCAGCCTGCACCATTACCCCGGGGGTAAAATCAAGGGAATCTTCCGAGCCGGAGTTAAGAAAGAGGTGCAGGTACCCTCCACCGTTCCCCACCAGAAGGTCTATTTTCCCGTTCCCGTTCCAGTCCACAAGGTAGGGAGTGGAAGGACCTTTCACTTTGATTTCCTTACCCCCGGCGCGTAATTTCATTCCCACCCCGTATTGGGGAGAATCATTGGTGCCCTGGTTGAGGTAAACAGTCACAAAACCCTCGCGATCGCCAAGGATCAAGTCATAAATACCGTCTCCGTTCCAGTCCACTATGATCTTTTCCGCCTGCAGGCTCCCGGCATACATCGGCGCCGGTTTGGCGATTGGTTTGGGGGGCGCTGGTTTGGGAAGAGCCGCTGGGGCCGTGGCCACAGTTTCTAAAGTGCTGGATTTGGCCACATTGCCGGCGGCAATTTTTACTCCTGGTTCTTCCTGCAGGATTTCCGCCCAGGAAGTGTCCACATCCACACTCTGAACCGCCATCTCCCCGATTTTAATATCTTCTGTCCTGAGCATCTTACCGGTCACCGGATGCCGCACGGGCGCGCCCTTGCGTAAGGCCAGGAACCTCATCCCCGGCTCCACCCCGTGGCCTTTGCCCAGGTCGATCATCGCCCGTTTGCCGGTAACCATCACTACATATCCCTCGATAGGAAAATCCTTTTTGATTAAATCGGCCAGGGAATCCATCATCCGTTCAATCGCATCCAGCCCCGGGCCCCTGATTTTTTCCGCCTTGAGAATGGAGCCGTCTTCCACGTTGATCAAACGGGTGTTCACGTCGTACACGTTACCCAGACGGATCACCGAACCGGTAATGATCACTTTCACCCCCAGGAGCTCTCCTACCTTGGCCGCGGTCTCCTGACTGATCATCCCGGTCAGCCCTAATTGTTGTTCTTTGAGGATTTTCTGTAGCTGGGATCTTTCCACCACATCGAACCGCCCGGTCTTGACCAGGGAGGTAATTAGCCATTCGGCCACGATTTCCCCTACCTGCTTGCCCCTGAACTCCTGTTCCCCCTTTTGTTCAAAGTCAATGACCGCCATGCGGGTTTTCTTTGTGCTTGCGAAGGAGTCGAGGGGAAGGGTAACGGAAAGCAAGAGGGCAAGGAAAAGCCCGCATAAAGGAACGATACCGGACATTGCCATACGTTTCATTTCATCCCTCCTGACATGTCAGAATGTTTACAGAATTCCCAGGTAATCCTGGAGGACTACCATACAAATATAGAAAGTGTCCACCACCGGTCGAAAATTACTCCTGGGACCATTTCCATTAACGTAGATATTCTTGACAGGCACGCTTTGCAGGCGGACCCCCTGCCGGGCGGCCCGCAGGAGAACTTCGGTTTCCATCTGGAAATGAGAAGTAGTCAAAACAATCCGGCGAATAACCTGGGAGGGATATAGGCGAAAACCGCACTGGGTGTCTTCGAGGCGCTGGCCTAAGGCTTTGGAAATGAAAAAGACCGCTGCCCGGTTGGAATAGTAACGCTGGCGGGGAAATCGTTCTGCCTGGGCCATGCGGGAGCCGATGAGGATGGCTCCTGAATCTTTATCATGAGCGCCCAAAAAATTCGGGATGTCTGCGGGGTCGTGCTGTCCATCCGCATCCAGGGTAAGGATGGCGTTGCAGCCGTTGGATAAAGCGCGGGCAAAACCCTGGCGCAGGGCGTAACCCTTGCCGCGGTTGGAGGGGATGGAGATAAGCTCCACGTCATGAACGGAGGCGACTTCACCAGTGCGGTCGGTGGAGCCGTCATTCACCACGATCACCCCGTCTACAAACCCTTTTGTCCGGGCGATTACCTCGCCTATGGAACTCTCGGCGTTAAAAGCCGGGATGAGTGCGCAGACTTGTCCGTTCTCCATAGGATTAACCTTCAACTTGACAAAATGAGCGCAAGCTGTTAAACGAAGTTCAGGAATGTTTCTTGACCGCTATAGCGCCGCCAAATGGTTAAATATATTTATCAAAAAATTACTGCCTGCGCAACAATAAAATTAAACTGGAGATTTCCTGAAAAATTAAAAATCGCCCATTTCATTGATTTATCTTATTCTCATTCCTATGATTGCTTTTAGACAAAATATTTTACGCCGCATAGCCAATTTTTCCTATGGCCATTACAAACCGGTGCTGCTTTGCGCCCTGATCCTGGCGTCGCTATCCGGATTTCTGGTAAGTCGCCTACAGTTCCAAAGCGACGTAGTCAATCTTCTTCCGGCCAATGCTCCTACAACCTCAGCTTTCGTTAAATTTCTCAAGGAGTTTGGATCAGCCGATTCTCTATTCATCGTCCTGGAGCGGAAGAGCGGATATGAAGTGGAATCCTTTGCCCCTTTTGCTGAAATATTAGCTGAGCGGCTGATGGCCACCGGGGAGTTTCGAGAAATTCACGGTTGGGCAAGTAAAACTTCCGAGACCAAAACAGAGGAGCAATTCGCGAGTAAAGCTCTTCTTTACCTCACCGATGAAGAATTGCGCGCGCTGGAAATCAAACTAACGGACACGGCCATCGAGGAGCGCGTTCGCGCCCTGAAAGTTAGACTTCATTCCCCCTTTGGGTCCTTAACATCCCATTGGGCAATCCATGACCCTCTGGATCTCTGGCATCTCTTCAAAAATCATATTCCCTCAGGCGGGCGGATTGAATCCCATGGATACTTACTTTCGGAAGACCGGAAGATGATGCTCCTGATCGGCAAGCCCAGGGGGTCGGCACCGGATGTGCGCTACGACGAAATGCTGCGGGACAAAGTCAGGTCTGCGGAGCAGGCTGCCCGGGAAATGTACCAGGGGAAAAAAATCGATCCCCCCCTTCCTCTTCAGGACCTTAAGGTCGGCCTCACCGGTGGATACATGCACGCTCTGGAAGACAGCCGGATGATCAAAAAAGACCTGGCAGTAAATTTCTCCGCCTCCCTGACGGGGGTGATGATCCTTTTCTTTCTTGCCTTCCGCAGGCTGGTGGCCTTCTCCTATGCTCTTTTTCCCCTGCTGGCCAGCCCTCTTCTCACCCTGGGCTTACTTTCGCCCTTCCTTGGGCGGCTGAGCGAATCCACCGGAGCTTTTTCAGCCATTATCCTGGGCCTGTCCATCGATTTTATCATCCTGCTTTACTTCCGCTACCTCGAAGAAAGAAATGCCGGTCATGACGTGTTAGGAGCTCTGGAAATATGCCTGAGCCGGACAGGCCCGGGTGTGTTTACGGGCGCGATAACCACTGCCGTGGCTTATTATGCTCTCCTTTTATCGGATTTTCGGGGAGTGAAAGAATTAGGACTCCTGACAGGCACGGGAATTCTTTTAAGTATGCTGGGGGTTTTCTTCCTCTTCCCGGCTCTAATTGCCTGGCGGGAGAAGAAAGAAAAGAAGGTAAAACCTTTCCGCTTAGTCTCTTCTTTTGGTCTTGAAAGGTTGAGCGTATTGTCCCTGAAAAGACCTTATCTAATACTGGTTATATGTGCGGCCATGACCCTGGGCGCTATAAAGTGGGCTTTCGAGGTGGAGTTGAACAACGACCCCAGGCGGCTCAGACCTGACAACCACGCTTCCCTCATCCTGGAAGAACGGATCCAGGCCAAAATGGGGGAAGGGCAGGATATGATCGTGGTCCTAACGACAAGCAAAAACGCCGAGGAAGCTCTGGAAATTCAGAGTAGGTTACAGGCCAAATTCGCCGAAGCCAAAGCTTCCGGGTTGCCTGTTACCCGCTATGAGAGCTTATCTTCCTTCCTCCCCCCCCTTTCCCGGCAATCCCGGAATCTGCAATGGATTGAGGCCCGGGAGAAAGGAGAGTTCAATTACGAACGGGTGAGGAAAAAATTTCTGGAAGCTCTCAAACGGGAAGGTCTCCAGTTTGAACCATTTGAGCCATCTCTGAATATGGTGCAGAAGATGCTGGCAAACCGGGAGCTGTTAACCTGGGAAGTTTTTCAACAAGCTCCCCTGCAAGCCTTGGGAGACAGATTTTTAAAGAAAAAGGGGGACGCTTTTGTTTCTGCGGCTTACCTTCATGTCCGGGCAGATTTCTTCGCCAATCCCCAAACCAAAAGCTTCATGAGCGAACTCCAAAGCGTTACTTCTGAGATTCAGATCACCGGATCGAAACTTGTCCAGTGGGAACTGGAAAATATGATGTCCGGAGAGGCCAGGAAAGTGCTTCTTATCGCTCTAACCGGAGTCTTCCTTCTGATTTTTCTTGACTTCCGTTCCTTACGCCTTACCTTTTTAAGCCTTTTGCCCGTTGTCCTGGCCTCTTTATGGACTCTTAGCCTGATGGGCCTTTTCCAGATGAATTTAAACTTTATGAACCTGATCGTATTCTCCATGGTTCTGGGGGTGGGAGTGGATTATGGGATCCATATTTTGCACCGGGGATTGGAAAGTGGAGCGTCCCGCCTGGAAACCGGGTTGGCCCAGGCGGGTAAAGGCGTGGGATTGTCCGCATTGACCACTTTGGTAGGTTTTGGTTCTTTGGTTCTTTCGGGTTATCCCGGACTTCAGTCCATGGGGGCTGTAGCTTTGATGGGAGTTGGTTTCAGCGCCCTGATCTCTCTTACTCTGTTACCGGTGCTTCTGCAAAAGCTGTTGCAAAAAAGAGGGTCTTCTTGAATAATGGGGGACAGTTCAAAAATAAATCCCACATTCTTTTAAACTTGATGACCTCGTAAAAAGTCTGAAAATGCCCTTTTCCGTCATTCCGGCCCCGTATCAAGTACGGGGTAAACTCCAGCCGGAATCCAGTATTTTCAAATGCTTATAAATACCCTGGACTCCGGTTTTCACCGGAGTGACGACTTTTTACGAGATCATCAAACTTGATGGTCTCGCAAAAATCAAAATTGGGATGGCCCAGTAGGGGCACGGTGCACCGTGCCCCTAGATAAGATGCAAGGCGCGCAATCCCGCTCAGAGCGGGACAGATGGACTTTTTACGAAGCCATCAAACTTAAACCCAATGACCAAGGCAGGGATATGACACCGCGCAAGGCGATGGATAAAAGCTATAAAAAATATCTGGCTCAATTAAAAAAAGATCCGGGAGGGTTTTATATTTTTGCAGAACCCCTGGATGAAAGCGGAGGGCATCCGGCCAATTTTGTAGATTATGAATGCGCCTTTGCCGCCGACCATTTAAGCCAGCTCCATCCCCACAGCATATTAGATGTCGGATCCTACCGACATTTTATTCTGGGGCTTCTGGCCCATCTTCCGGTTACTACTATCGACGTCCGCAGCCGCCAGCCCATTTGCGCCAAAGAGACGATCCTTACCGGTGATGCCAAAAAAATCAATTTGCCTGACAGCTCCTTTGATGTTGTCCTGTCCCTGTGCGCCCTGGAACACTTCGGCCTCGGCCGGTACGGGGATGAATTCGATTTTTACGCCGATCAAAAAGCTTTTGCGGAAATGATCCGGCTGTTAAAACCCGGAGGCCGTTTAATCTTCACCACCACCATCCACCGCGCAGAGCCTTCCATTGCCTTTAACGCCCATAGAATATATACTTACGAAACCATCCAGAGATTTTGTTCTGCCTTAACCTGTGTTGATGAGAAATTTTACAACCACCAAAACAGAGGCTTTTGTTCATTGGAAGAAATCACCTCTGATCTCAAATGGTGGGACGTATATTGCGGCTGCTGGGAGAAAAAATAACTTTTTTGCCACAATCCATTCACCGCAGAGGACGCAGAGATCGCAGAGATATAAAGAAAGATCTTAAAAAAGAAAATTTAGGACACATATAACCTTTGATAAACACAAGTAAAATTAAAATATGGTTAATAAAATTTTCGGAAATTGCACGTTAGTAGTACAGAGATTTAAAAACGAAATCTTTAACTAATTCTCATCCGGAAACCCCCTCTCCCCTTGCGGGAGAGGGTTGGGGTGAGGGGCATTAAAGAAGTCATAGAAATTTTAACCCCTTATCACCCCCACCCTCCCCTCCCCCGTCGAAGGGGGAGGGGAAAAGTTGAGTTTCCGGATGGACACTAACTACAAGCAGCAGATTTCAGGTTAGAGACTGATTCAGCCTGCTTTGTTCCAACTGCTCCGGTTTAGAAGGTTTTTAGTTATGCGTGGCGATTTGCGCCTGAAGATTTACGATTCATCATATGAAAAACTCAGTGTTCTCTGTACTACTAATGTTGATGATCTGGTAAAAAGACCGAAAGCCCCTTTTTCTGTCATTCCGGCGGCAGCCGGAATCCAGTTTTTTCAAAGATTTATCAAACTTCTGGATTCCGTTTTTTACCTGTCTGCCAGGCACAGGCAGGCCGGAGTGCCGACTTTTTACGAACCCATCAATGTTTTAATTTTCGGTAAAAGTTTAGCGATTTGAAAAAAGGTATAAAAGCCTTTGTTGAGGGCCGGGGGTTAGGGCGGAACGCGCCGGAAGCATCGGTTGGGGTTCCGCTTGGCCACGAAGACAAAAGATATTTTCCTCCGGAGGAGGCGGGGGTTCTTACCCGCCCTATATGCGGAGAAATTAGCGCCTTATGATTCCAAGCGTTCCGCTCTGGCCCCCGGCCCCTGGAATCCCTTGGCCTTTACAACACACCTTTTTTCAAAGAGCTAAGATGTTACGATTTTTGAAATTTCTATTAAGATTTTTTCTGGTTTTTTTGCGTTCATCCGTGTTCTTAGTTGCTTTTTTATCTAAAGATTTTAGCTATAACTATATGATCTCTGTGCCCTCTGTGGGCAACAATTATTTAAAACAAGGAGGCTTATATGAAAGCGATCGATACCCATGTTCACCCGGGAACAAAAGTAGATGTCATCGATTGCGGAGGTAAGTACATCGAAGACGCTTTTCGTTTCTTCGGCAAAAAAATTGAAGTTTTGACGGAAGAAGCCCTTGCCGAACGGTATCAATCCCTGGATATTATGGGAATACTGTTAGGTTGGGATGCGGAAACGAACACCGGCAATAAGAGAGTTTCTAATGAATATATTGCCGACCTGGTGAAAAAGTACCCCAGGACCTTCATCGGCTTTGCCGGCGTGGACCCCTGGAAAGGGAAAGTGGCCATCCAGGAAGTGGAGGTGGCCATCAAAGAGCTTGGTCTAAGAGGAGTCAAATTTCAGCAGGCTGCCCAGGCTTTCTACCCGAGCGATAAGCGGTTCCATCCTCTCTGGGAAAAGATCGTGGACTTGAAAGTGCCGGTGCTATTCCATATGGGGAACACGGGATATGGTGCAGGCGCTCCCGGAGGGGATGGAATTCGCCTGAAGTATTGCCGGCCCATTCCTTACATCGACGACCTGGCCGCAGACTTTCCCGAACTAACAATCATCGGCGCCCATCCAGCCTGGCCCTGGCAGGAAGAGATGCTGGCCGTGGCCATGCACAAAGCAAACGTTTACATCGACCTTTCCGGATGGTCCCCCAAATACTTCCCCCCTTCTCTTGTGCAATACGCCAACACTTTTTTACAGGATAAATGTTTCTTCGGCTCCGACCATCCCTACGTGACCCCCGAGAGGTGGCTGGCTGATTTTGAAAAAATTGCCATGAAGCCGGAAGTTAAGGAAAAGATATTGCTGAAGAATGCCCAGAAGCTCTTTGGGCTTTAATCAACTTCCCCACCTTTTATCCTCTCCCCTCAACTGAAGAAGAGGGAGAGGTAAGATGGTAATACGATACTGCGAAATGAGCGAAATGAGGGACGTTGTTGACTAACTTAATACTACTCCGACAATTCATAAAATCCTCCTTATTCCCCGAAGCTGTGAAAAAATTCAATTTTCGGAAATTGGGGGGTTGAAATTATTGATAAATCTTTCGACATAATCCTCTTTTCTTCGATTTTTTCACACCTTCCCCCTTTGCCAAAGGAGGAAATTGTTATCCCCCTCTTTGGAAAAGAGGGGCGAGGGGAGATTTTCTGATCAAACCGCTCAACAACTCCGTCTTGCATCGCGCCATAAACGCTATCTGTCGGAGATGATAATACTTAAGCTTGTCAACAACGTCCCGTAATTTCCTAATCCCCCCGCTGAAGTTTACCCTCGCGAAATCGGGAGCGGCAATGACGGTGTTTAGGACTTTTGCAAGAGCCTCAGAAATCTCAGAATAGGAGAGATTGATCCTGGCCCGCTGGCAATGGGGCTTCCTCTCGGGCTTCTCAATCGTTCATCCGGTAATCTTCTACCAGGGCGAACACCTGATTCTTCCAGATCCGCTCGAAGCGGGCTCTATCAGGAACTGGCTTCAGGATCATCTTCATGGAGATTTCCATCTGTTTCGGAGTGCTGCTCACCTTTGAATAGAGCTGAAGGGCATACTTGGCAAAGTCCCGGACCAGGAAGTCAAATATCTGCTCCAGAAGTTCGTCGGAGACCTCCCCCCGGTTTAGGTTCCGGAATTCGATGAAGAGCTGCCCGTAGGCAACCAGGGTGAAGAGTTCCCCCAGGGTCAGGAGGAAGTCAATGTCCCTGGCCTGCTCCCCCGCAGCGGCTGCGTCGCCCGCCGAGGCGATGAGGAACTCCCTTAAAATCTCGATCTGTTTCTTAAACAGGTTGACGTTGGGCAGATCGACGCTCCGGTAGGCAAGATTGTAGTCGTGGAATTGAATTTTGCTCAGCCCTTTCGTGGGCCCCTGGTTGAAAAGGAAATCGTCGTTTTTCCCCTCCGCCACCCGGGGAATATCGGGAAACCGGCCGGGGTCGAAGAAATAGTTGCGCATGAACTTGATGATGAGAGCCATGTTGACATGAACCGTTCCCTCCAGTTTGGGAAGGGCGCGAATATCTCGGGTAGCGATTTCGAAGTAGGTATCCTTCTCGAAGCCCTTGGCTGCGATTACATCCCAGAGGAGGTTGATCACTTCCTCACCCTGGGTGGTGACTTTCATCTTCACCATGGGGTTGTAAAGAAGGTAGCGCCGGTCTTCCGCGGAAGCCGTACGCATGTAGTCGGAGGCGCGCAGGGCGAAAGCCTTCATGGCCACCAGGCGGCAGTAGGCGTCGGTCAGGAGCTGTTTGATGTGGGGGAAGTCGGTGACGTGCTTTCCGTAAAGGACACGGTTGGCGGCATGGTTGATGGCTTCATAGAAGGCATGGGTGCAGATCCCTATGGAGGCCCAACCCAGATTGTATTTCCCCACGTTGACCGTGTTGAGAGCCGCATCCCAGGCATCCTGCCCTTTGGAAAGGATGTCGCTTTCATAGATGGGGTAATCGTGGAGGGCATACTCGGCCACATAGGACTGCACATTGACGATGTTCTTTACGCATTCGTATTTACCGTGGGTCGTACCCACCACGAAGAAGACAAATTCTCCGGAGTCGGTCATCTTCCCGAGAGTGGACACTAAGGCTGCCTTGTTGGCGTTGCCGATGTAATATTTCCTGCCGCTGGCCCTGTAGGTTCCGTCTCCCTGAGAGGCCAGTTTCATTTCCGTGGAGTAAATATCTGCGCCGTGTTCCTTTTCGGAAAGCCCGAAGGCAAAGATGCCCCCTTCCCTCAGGAGCTGGGCGGTCTTTTTCTTGACCTCCTCGTTTTGGCTCATCCAGATCGGGCCGAGGCCCAGGATGGATACCTGCCAAGTGTACCAGTAATGTAGGGCATAAAAGGCCAGGATTTCGTTGAACTCGCAGTTACGCCAAGTGTCCCAGCGGAAGTCCGGGTCTTCCAATCCGTAGGTAGAAGGGGTGAGGAGGGTGGCAAAGATCTTCTCCTTCTTCACGAAATCCAGGAAATCTGCGTACCACACCCTTGCGTGATCATCCGCCTTGAGCTTCCCCTTGCCTTTGCTCTCGAAAAAATCGATGGTCTTGAGCATGATTTCGCGCGACTTCTGGTCCGGGTAGTACCGGTTATGCTTCTTGGGATTGAGCAGGATCATGGGCGGTCTCCTTTCGGATCATGAACTTCCCCCTGATGAATCAGACCATACCGAAACTTATTTGATTATGTCAACAAGAATGCATGAAGCCCGACTTTTTTCCATCGCCCTATAGAGGGTCAGATCTTGAAATATGATTCTGCTGTAAACCCCCCCCTCTTGGGATCAATCAGTAAAAGGGCAATGGTTATTTATGGCTTCGAGCGCGCTTGGCCTCGACACTCATAGTAATTGACCCACTTATGCTAAGGAAAAATAACCCAGGCAGGAGTACTTCAGATTATATAAGCATAGGTATAGCCATGAGCGAACAGGGGACGTTGTGTCCTATGTTGCTTTATAATCCCTGTCTCCATCATCCCTCTTCTTCCGATCTTGCAACCGCCCGTGCGATGCTGGACGTGGCCACTCCAACGTGCCGCGCGATCTCTGCCATAGATAATCCCAATTCATCCAAGCCGCGTTTCGCTATCGTTGCCCGAAGGGTACTTATCTTCCTCCGACGGCTGCCCCCTTTGAGCTCCTTCGGGCTTATTCGTCCTTTCGTGCACTCTTCTTCGATAATCTTGGTTATGGTCTTGCCGCTCCGTCGAAGCTTTAACTGGCATCTTGTTTTCTCTTCGGCTTCTTGGAGAATGGCGTTGACAAAATCACCGCTTCCGAGAATGCGTTCGTCTGCTTCTTCTCTCTGGCCTCTTCTCCGGGCCGATACGGCTTGGGACCACCCACCCTTGCTTCTGATGAGCCCGCCGCCGGTTAACTCGGGATTTTTGCCCATGGCCATGCCTTCGGCGACAAACGTATGGTAGGTTTTTCTGGCGGATTTCTTTCGCGCTCCGAACTGGGAAAGGACGTAAAGCGTATCCATCCAGTCTTGCCTGGCGTTTCCCATGAGGGCGCTATGGCCACTCCAGGGATACCGGTCTAATAATTCCTTAAAGGTAGTGACAATTTCTGCCCTGATTGGGTTTAGGTGAATATACCGGACGAGGGCCAATAGGTATTTGTCTTCGTCGCACAAAATAGATTTATAGCGATTTTCAAAGAGATGCCCGGTGCGGCGATGGCGGCGGTTAAAGTACTGGGCGTACCACGTGAGCAGTTTTCGCATGACGGCGGAGATGCCCTGCTGGCCGCTCTTGAACAGGAGATGGACGTAATGGTCCATAAGTACCCAGGCGTAGACGGAGCATTTCCCGTCGATGATATTTTGGCCGAGCCGCTCAAGGAATAGGGTCTTGTCCTCGTCATCTTTGAAGATGGCTGGTTTATTGATCCCACGCACCATGATGTGGTGCAGGGCGCCGGGGACGTCTAAGCGTGCTTGACGGACGTGGGGGACGCGACGTGGGGGACGGGACGCGACGTGGGGGACGTAGTTTACTTCTATCACTTCTTATTCTCCATTTCCATTTTTCTAAGAGCATTGGGAATGGCTGAGGTACAAACCCCTGCATGACGCACTATCTCGGCCATCGGAATTCCGTATTCCCAATTTAATTGCCAGGCCACCTTTGCACGCACGATTGATACTCTCCGAGCCTGATCACCCCAGTTATATTTTTAAACTACGTCCCCCACCCTAGAACACCCTAGAATATCCTGATGCATGGTATCAGGCGATGAACCGGGGGCGGCATGGGGGGGGAGATTTTTTCGGAGCCTTGGAAAGTGGTCACGGGAGGAATAGACCTCTTCGGCGATCGCCTATATAAAAGGAGGACCTTAATCCAGCGAAAGTTTCTGCGGTGAACGGTAGTATAGAATTGCAAAAAGGGCGGAGGCGCAAAGGTTAATGGCCAGGAAGGTGAGAAGGACATAGAAGTAACTTCCGCTATGGTCGAAAATCCAGCCGGCATAGATGGGGGAAAGGAAGGTTGCCAAGCCGGTGCCGATTCCCATAAATCCCCTCAAGGTGGCATAGCTGTGGCGCCCAAAAAAATCTCCAATCAAGGCCCAATTCAGAGGTACGGTGCCCATGGTAATGGCCAGTCCGACGGGCAGGGCATAAAGAGCCCCCGTGGATTGACTCACCATTAAGGCCAGCATTCCAAATGCCAAGGGAAGGATACCAAGACTGCATAGAATGGATTTGCTCCATCGATCTCCCAGCCAGCCACTCACCAGCGTAGTGATGATGGCACTGAAGGCAAAGAGACTCACCAAGTAAGCGCTTGCTGCTTCGCTCATCCCCTTCCAAACCATAATAGGTACGAAATGAATGATTAAGGCGACGGTGACAAGAACCCGGAGGGTAATGCCGGACAATAGTAACCAGTAATTCAAGGTTTTCAAGGCTTGGCGAACCGTAAGATTGAGCTCCGCACTTTCCTCCTGCTCCGGTTGGGGAACGTTGCCCGGTCTTTTTCTGGCAGACCGTCCATCCGGGGAAAGACCAAGAACCTCAGGGGCCCGGTGGAGGGGGATAGCCGCTGGGACGACTACGGCCAGAATGATCAGCCCGGCAAGGACAGCTCCTGTGCGCCAACCCAAGTTCAAAATCCAATAGGAGAGCAAGGGGGCCATGATCATTCCGCCAATATTGGTGGCGGCTCCGGTTAGGGAAAACCCCAGCCCCCGATGCCGGATGAACCAGTTGTTTACCACAGCATAAACAGGGTGAAAAAAGCCGGCATTAAATCCCAAAGAGATGACAAAGACATAGACAAAGAAGAAAGAGATGAAGCTTTCCACCAGGGAAAGCAGAATAAGCCCGATTCCAGATAAAGCCGCCCCGACCATAATTACCACCCGCGGTCCAAAACGGTCAATCAAATAACCGACCAGGGGAGCTTCCACTCCCCCTTCTAGGCGGGCGGCACCATATAAAAGGGAGATGGCCGCGCTGCTCACCGCCAGATCCCGTTTCAAGGGCAGAAAAAAAACTGTAAAGGCGTGGGAAAGGATGCCCGCACCCGCGGCCAGGATCAAAGAGCAAAGAAGAATAATCCACCAGCCATAGAATATCCGCGGGAAGATCCGTATAAAAAAAGAATTCACCTGTGCTTGTTTTTGCACCATAGATAAATTCATCATAAAAGGGTGGCCGCAGGAATGCAACCAACTTAAGGCTAAGAACGAAAAAAGTGGAGCACAAAGACCTATTCGAGGAAAATTGGAAAATTTTTCAACATATCCCATCTTTAACGGAGGAGGAGAAGAAGGAAATTGAAGAAATCCGCAAGCGCCATGAAAAGGTGTTTTGCCGGCGGTGCGATTACTGTCAGCCTTGTTCAGAAGAAATCCCCATTCAGATGGTTTTAGGCATCCGCTCTATGGTAAAGCGGATGGGGGAAGGAATTTTGCTCAAAGGTCGGCATCGGGAAGCCATAGAGAAAGGAAGGAAGTGCAGTGCTTCTGAGATGTGTAAGGAGCGTTGCCCATACCAACTTCCCATCCTCGACCTGATTGAAGAGAATCTGCGCTGGGTGGATGAAAAAATAAAATCCTCTTATTCAATGAGATATTGAATTATTTAAGGGCACCCCCCCCTGGTCTTTCCTAACAAGGAAGACAAGCCTGAGGAAAAGCATAAAAGAATCGCCAATGCCGAACTAGTTTTTGACCGCTCCTGCCGTCAACCCGGAAATGTAATAATCCATTAAAAAGGCGTAAATGATGACCGGTGGAGCTGCAGCCAGAATCGCTCCAGCCATCAGTCCTCCCCAGTGCATCACGTCTCCACGGATCAGGGTGGTTACGGTGCCGACAGTCAACACAAGTTCTTCATTGCTGTAGATAAAGGCGAGGGGATAGAGAAAACCGGCCCAGGAGACGGTAAAGGCAAAGATGGTTGCTGCGATGATGCCGGGCATGGCCACCGGAATAAAGACCCGAAAGAGCATTTGATACCAGTTTGCTCCATCCATCACTGCCGCTTCGTCAAGCTCTTTGGGGATGGAGGCGAAATAACCGATCATGATCCAGGTACAAAACGGCACGGCCAGTGTGGGAAATACCAGCACCAGTGCCCATTTGGAGTTCAAGAGACCTAAGGCCCCCACCACTTTAAACAACGGGATAAACAACAGTGTTTCCGGCACCAGATAGGTCAAAAAAACCCCTGTCGCCAGTAGCGATGATCCCCAAAAGCGCATACGGGCCAAGGAATATGCCGCAAGGATACTGATCGTCATGGAGAGGGCCACCGTACAGAGGGTCACCATCACCGTGTTTTTAAAATACGTGGGGAAAAGAGTTTCTGTCAGCAGATTTTTGTAGTGAGATAGCGTCGGCTCCTGGTTGATGATAAAAGGGATACCCTTCAGACTCGACATTTCCTCATTGGTCTTAAAGGAGGTGACAATCATGTAAAAGGGGGGAAAGAGGAAAAAAATGACGAACAGGGCTAAAAAGAAGTAGGCTGCAATCAGCGCCCATCTCCGATTCTTTTTCATATTGCCCAACGGGGGGATCTTGCGCAGCATCATATCTCTCTCACTCTCTGCCGGACATTTCGCAGGATAAAGAAGGCGAGCAAAGCCAGGATCGGGAACATGAACAGGGAAACAGCCGCTCCCAGCGGAATATCTCCCCCTTGAATCCCCAGCGTAAAGGAGTAGGTGCCGAACAGATGAGTAGTGTGGCGGGGGCCGCCCTGGGTCAATACTCGGACAATATCAAAGTTGGCAAAAGTAACAATCGTTGAAAACAACATGGTAATGGCGATGATGTTGCGCAGCATGGGAATCGTAATATAGATCAGTTTCTGCCAGGCGCTGGCCCCGTCGATGGAAGCTGCCTCATAGAGATCCGCGGATACGGATTTCAATGCGGCCAGATACATGATCATGAAAAAGGGGGAGCCGAACCAGATGTTCACCAGAATGACGGAGAACCGCGCCCAGAATGTGTCGCTCAGCCAAGGGACGGATACGCCGAAAAGCCCCTGGAGGATCCAGTTGATGGCGCTGTAACTGGGCTCAAACAACCACCACCACCCGAGCGTGCTCAGGGCGGGGGGCATGACCCAGGGAATCAGAGCGAGACCCCGCCAGAGACGTTGTCTTTTGCTGGGAAGCACATCAATGAGGTGGGCCATGATAAAGCCGATCAGGGCTTTGAAAAACACCGCCGTCAGGGTGAACAAGAAAGATTGGCGCACCACCATCCAGAAGGTATCCCGGTTGAACAGGAAAAGAAAGTTGGCAAATCCCTCGAAACGGGTCTCCTTTTTGTTCAACATGCTCAAAACGATTGAATAGAAAAACGGATAGACGATCAAGCCGAAAATGAGGGCCAGCAGGGGGATACAGAGCAGGAAAGCCAGGGTGGACTTCCGCCGAATCAGCATCCGGAATTTCGAGGGAACGGGTTCGGCCTCTTTCCTTTTTTCAGACTTGATGGCCTGCTTGTGAGCGGCAGGTTGGCTCATGATCTAACCTCAACGAACGTTTTCCAATTGGCCACCTTTTCGCAAAGCGAATGCCTGGGCTCAGGCCCAAAGGGTCGGGCAATGCATCGATGAGCCGGGGAATCGGCAAACAAGACCCCTGGAATCACGGGATTCGGAAATAATGACGAAAGGCAGCAGAAGGGAACCGGCATCCCTTCATCACGACTCCTTCTGCTGCCATTTTTCTCATGGGGGGTCAACGGTTATGTCTCACCCGCGCAAATACCCTCCCAATTCGCCGACGGCCCACTTGATGGCATCATTGATTGACTTTCCTTCCTGGGTCACTTTAGCGACGGTGTTCGGGACCAGCGATTGGGTATAGATTTGAGCCGCAATCCCGATGGGTGCCGGGTATCCGCCCATCATCAAAAACTCATCCCCCTGCACCGGATAATTATATTGGGTGCCGCGGGGAGGTTCGGCCTCCGCCCAGATGGGATGTTTATTGAACGCCTTGATTAGCGGGATATCGAAACCCTTGCTGGCCAAGATGAGTTTGTCCTGTTGCTCTTTCTGCAGCAGATGGAGAACCAGGTCCTTGGCGGCCTTCTTGTTTTTGCTGAAATTCCAGATTCCCTGCATCCGGGGCAGCGAGCCGCGGAACCGGCCTTTCGGTCCCGAAGGGGTATCGTGGTGCCAGATCTGGGCGGCAATGGCCGGTTGGTCACGCACGGCCACGGTCCAGGCGCTGGGGGGATTCAGGATACACGAACCCTTTCCCGAGACGATCCAGCGGTTGTTGGAGGCATCCCGGATAAGTGATAAGGGGACGCCCGGATAAGGGGACGCCCTTAAAATTCTAAGTTGACAAACCTACTTGGATGTGGTAATTGAAAATGCATGCCAAGATTAGCCCGACTCGACGCCCCCGGCGTC
>VGSF01000036.1 GCA_016875165.1 Deltaproteobacteria bacterium | reverse complement strand
ATTTTGAGTGTCTCACTTTTCGAGAAAAAGCCCATTTTATCGGCACTCGTACCACCAAAATGCACAAAACTGATCACCATGCCAGACAACCAATTGACTTTATTCGATTATTAATTGGACACCCGTGCTCCCCAGTATAAACTCATACGCCGGCATACCTCTTCGTGGGGGGTAAAAGCGATAATGGGTGTGGATGGACGATATTTGGAGACGAAAAGGGCCGTGGTTCCGGATTGGGTGAAGGCCACGATTACCCGGGCTGGCAGACGTTCGGCAGCCTGAACAGCGGCTTGAGCAACCGCATCCGGAATGGAATCTTTCTTTGAGGCCGGCAAAATCTCCGGCCTGACCGAGAGGTGAGAAGATTCCGCTATGGAGGCGATCTCGGCCATCATGGCCGCGGCTCCTTCGGGGTATTTGCCAACAGCGGTCTCGGCCGAAAGCATTACGGCATCGGTTCCGTCGAATATGGCGTTGGCCACATCCGAGGCTTCCGCCCGGGTAGGCCGCTGATGTTCGATCATGGATTCCAGCATCTGGGTGGCCGTGATCACCAAGCGTCCCTGCTGGTTGGCCTGTTTGATGATTTCTTTCTGGAGAATGGGAACCTGGGCTAAGGGCATTTCCACTCCCAGATCCCCGCGGGCGACCATCACCCCCTCGGCAGCTTTCAGAATTTCCCCGAGGTTTAAGATGGCTTCAGGCCGCTCCAGCTTGGCGATCACCGGGACTTCTCTTCCAAGGCGGCCCATGGCTCTTTTTATGCGCTGGATGTCTTGGGCCTTCCTGACGAAAGACATTCCCACGTAATCCACCCCCAGGGACAGGCCGAAAGCCAGATCTTTCAGATCTTTGGGGGTAAGGGATGGGGCAGAAAGGTTCGTTCCGGGGAGGTTAAGGCCCATGTGGTCCTTCAATATGCCGCCTTCGACGACTTCTGTGATGACCTCCGTTCCCTTCACTCTTTTCACCCGCAGCCTAAGGTAGCCATCGCCGAGTAAAACTGTATCGTCAGGCTTCACGTCCTTAGGCAAACGATGATATGTGGTATTGGCGCGCTGCTCTGTTCCGGCGATTTTTTGGGTTGTCAGAATGAAGGGGGCGCCCTTCTTGAGCATGGCCCGTCCATTGATAAGGGGGCCGATACGCATTTTAGGTCCCTGGAGGTCCTGGAGAATGGCCAGGGATTTCCCCAGACTTTCGGATAATTTTCTAAGGAGGGCGTATGCTCGACCATGGCTTTCCTGAGAGCCGTGGGAAAAATTCAGGCGGGCAACATTCATACCCTTATGGATCAAGCGCTTGATAACTTCCTCGGATTGGCTGGCCGGCCCGATGGTACAAACGATCTTGGTTTTGCGCATTATTTCTCCCTTCTATTCATTCCCCCCTAAGAGCATTATGGGCCATGGAAATGAAGAGTCAAGAGTAAATTTATGGAAGGACTATCGCCTTATTATTCCGAGCGAAGCGCCCATGGGCCAGAGCCTGGGCCTAACTAAAAACTGGGGGTGGCAAGACAACAAATCGCTTGACAATTAGTTTTGTTTCATATAGTATGCTTTCGAACTTTTCTAGGAATACTTCCCTGGTGAACATTACGAAGAGGACAAATTAATGAAGATGGAATATCAAGTGGGTTTTCTCCTTTCCAGAGCAGCCTGGGCAATGAACAATTTTGTGAATCGAATACTTAGGGAAAACGGCCTTCCGGACATTTCCGTGGCCTATTTCGCCGTTCTCCAGACACTGTGGGAAAACGACGGCCTGAGTATCAGCGAGCTGGGAGAGAAAGTCCAGTTGGAAAAATCAACCATGACCAGTCTGATCGACCGCATGGAAGGAGCCGGCCTTCTTCGCCGGGAAGATCATCCTACAGACCGGCGGGCTTTTAAAATATGTCTCACAGCGCGGGGAAAAGATTTGGAGGAGAAGCTGGATCAGGTGTCCAGCCGAGCTTACCGCCTTTTGACCCAAGGAATTCCTGAAAAAGATTTGCAGAAATCCATCGAGATATGTAAACAACTTGTCCAAAACGCCGAGTTAGGAAGAGGAGGTGAATAAGAAAAACTTCATTTTTTTTGCTCTGCGGCGGAACTTTTTTTAAAAGTTGGTAATACAAGATACACATAGGAAGGGTAAGGACGCTCCCTTTCAGATTGGAGGATGCATGGAAAAGAATATCAAGAAAGCAGCAGTGCTGGGAGCTGGCGTGATGGGAGCAACCATTGCCGCCCACTTGGCCAACGTTAGCATTCCTTCCATCATGCTGGACATCGTTCCAAACAAACTATCGCCGGAGGAGGAGAAGAAGGGACTTTCGCTCAAGGATGCGGCGGTGCGCAATCGCTTTGCCGCCACGGGCAAGCAGAACTTGCTCCGGGCGCGTCCCGCGGCCCTGGCCGTTCCCGAGTTCGCCAGTATGATCGAGGTGGGAAATTTTGCAGATCATCTTTCCCGTTTGGCGGAGGTGGATTGGATCATAGAGGTGGTAATCGAAAACCTGCAGATCAAACAGGATCTTTTCAAAAAAGTGGCGGCGGTGCGCCGGCCCGGAACTATCGTCAGCTCTAACACCTCGGGCATCCCCATAGCGGACATCTGCAAAGGTATGGACCTGGAATTCCGGGAGCATTTTCTGGGCACCCATTTTTTCAACCCGCCGCGGTACATGAAGCTTCTGGAAATCATCCCTATTCCAGAGACCTTACCCGAGGTGGTCAAATTCATCGCTTATTTTGGAGAGCGGGTGTTAGGTAAGGGGATCGTGTACGCCAAAGACACCCCCAACTTCATCGCCAACCGCATCGGCATATTCGGCATGCTCAATTTGATGAGGATCATGGTCGAAGAAGGCTACACCATCGAAGAGGTGGACGCCATAACGGGCCAGGCTATGGGGCGCCCCAAAAGCGCTGCTTTCGGGACTACGGATCTGGTGGGCCTGGACACCTTTGCCCATGTGGCCAAGAATCTGTATGAAAACGCCGCCAATGATGAGATGCGGGAAGTCTTCAAGGTTCCCGATTTTGTTAAGAAGATGATCGAGAATAACTGGCTCGGCAACAAGACTGGCCAGGGCTTTTACAAACGGATCAAGTCAGAGGCCGGGAAAGAGAAGTTAGTGCTGGATTATAAAACCATGGAGTACCGTCCTGCGCAAAAAGTCAAACTTCCCTCGCTGGATGCGGTCAAGGCAGCGGTCGGCGCGGCCAACAAGGCCAAGGCCCTGATCTACGCCGAGGACCGGGCCGGCCAGCTCGCCTGGAAAATCACCCGGGATTCCCTGCTTTATACGGCCGGGCGGATTCCGGAGATCGCCGATGATATTTACAATATCGACAATGCCGCCAAGTGGGGCTTCAACTATGAAGCCGGGCCCTTCGAGTCCTGGGACGCCATCGGCGTCGAGGAATCGGTAGAACGGATGAGGAAAGAGGGCAAGGTCATTCCGCCCCTGGTGGAGAAGCTCCTGGCTCAGAAAAAAAAGAGCTTTTACCTGAAAAAGAACGGGGAGCTTTTCTTCTTTGATTTAAAAACCGAAGATTACAAAAAAGTTGAGGAAAAGCCCGAAGTCATTCTCCTGCCATCCCTCAAAGAGAGAAACAAGCTGGTCAAGTCCAATGCCGGAGCCAGTCTGATAGACATGGGGGATGGAGTGGCCTGCCTGGAGTTCCACACTTATATGAACGCCATCGGCCAGGAGATCATTGAGATGATCCTCGAGTCCTTAAAGATCGTGGAGAAGGATTTTCTGGGAATGGTGATCGGCAATCACGCCCAGAATTACTCTGTGGGCGCCAACCTGCTCATGCTCGTGGGGGAGATCGTGAAGTCCAACTGGGCGGGCATCGAAGCGGCCATCAAGGCTTTCCAGGATGCCACCATGGCCATGAAGTATTTCGAGAAACCAATTGTAGCCGCTCCCCACGGTATGGCCCTGGGCGGGGGCTGCGAGGTCTGTCTGGCCAGCCACCGCATCCGGGCAGCCCTGGAAACGTACATGGGCCAGGTGGAGATCGGCGTGGGGCTTCTGCCGGGCGCCGGAGGAAACAAGGAAGTTTACCTCCGCTGCATCGAGGGGATTCCCGACGGCGTAACTCCGGACCTCCTGCCTTTCCTGCGCAAAGCCTTCGAGAACATTGCCATGGCCAAAGTTGCCACCAGCGCCGAGGAAGCCAGAAAATTAGGGTTCCTGCGCTCTACGGATAAGATTACGGCCAACGTTGATCATCTGCTTTATGACGCCAAGCAGACCGTTCTGGCCATGGTTAAGGAAGGATTCCGCCCGCCCCGACCAAGACTTATCCCCGTGGCCGGGGACGGAGGGCGCGCAGCTATCAAGTATATGGCCAACACCATGCGCCAGGGCGGGTTTATTTCCGAGTATGACGAGTTCATCGCCGGCAAGCTGGCCTACATCTTAACCGGCGGGGACGTATTGAGCGGGGCTCTGGTCACGGAACAGCGCATGTTGGACATCGAGCGGGAGGCATTCTTAAGTCTTTGCGGCGAAAAGAAAACCCAGGACCGGATTTCCCACATGCTTAAAACCAACAAGCCCCTGAGGAATTAAAAGGAGGAGACCATGAGAGAAGCCGTTATCGTTTCTGCGGTTCGCACTGCAGTGGGCCGCGCCCCGCGCGGCAGCCTGCGCAATACCCGCCCGGATGATCTGGCCGGCTGGGTGGTAAGGGAAGCCTTGAACCGGGCCCCGGGTGTAAAGCCCGAAGAGGTGGACGACCTGGTCATCGGCTGCAGCTTCCCCGAAGCGGAACAGGGGCTGAACGTGGCCCGCCTGATTTGTTACATTGCCGGCCTCCCTTACACGGTGCCCGGCCAAACCATTAACCGTTTCTGCTCCTCCGGACTCCAGGCTATTGCCATAGGAGCCGAACACATCATGTGCGGTTTTGCCGATGTGATCATCGCCGGGGGGGTGGAATCAATGTCCATGGTTCCGATGGGCGGGAACAAGACCGTGCCCAACCTCAAGCTCATCGAAACCTACCCGGAAGGTTACACGGCTATGGGAGTGACTGCCGAGAATGTGGCCCGGAAGTTCGGGATCAGCCGGGAGGACCAGGATGCTTTTGCTTTGAGAAGCCACCAAAAGGCGGCAGCGGCGATTAAAGAAGGCAGGTTCAAGGAAGAAATCCTGCCCATCAAAGTGAAGACCCAGGAAGTTTCCGAGGATGGGAAAGTGGCTTTCCGGGAATTCGTATTCGACACTGATGAAGGGGTGCGCCCCGACACCTCGATGGATGCCCTGGCCAAGCTGAGACCCGCTTTTTCGGCAACAGGCACAGTAACCCCGGGAAACTCCTCCCCGTTGAATGACGGCGCTTCGGCCGTGGTTCTCCTGTCCAGGGAAAAAGCAAAGTCGCTTGGCCTTAAGCCCATGGCCACTTTCAGGTCTTTTGCCGTGGCTGGCGTTCCCCCGGAGTTGATGGGCATCGGCCCGGTGGAGGCCATTCCCAGGGCCCTGAAATTCGCCGGTTTGAGCCTGGATCAAATCAATCTTTTTGAATTGAACGAGGCCTTCGCCTCTCAGGCCCTTTATGTTTGCCGCAACCTGGGCTTGAACATGGACAGGGTCAACGTAAATGGCGGAGCCATTGCCCTGGGTCATGCCCTGGGCAACAGCGGGGCTCGTCTTACCACCACACTGCTGCACGAAATGAACCGCCGCCAGGCCCGCTATGGAGTTGTATCCATGTGCATTGGTTTTGGCATGGGCGCGGCCGGGGTCTTTGAGCGCGAACCAGCCTACTGAGAAAAAAGGAGTTCAAGTCGCGCCTTCGGCGTGATCGAGGATTCAGGGGTCCCAGGGTAAAAAAGCGGACCCCTGGATCACACAATTTTGCTTCGCCTTTCCATCAGGACGACGTCTCTCCAGGTCCCGGCAAGTTCCCCGAAGGTCATCTTCCCGATTTTTTCCCTTATTCCCAAAACCCTGAACCCATGCTTCTTGTGTAAATTTATGCTAAGAATGTTTTCCGGAAAGATGCCGGCCTGGAGGGTCCAGATTCCCGCTTGCTCCGAAGCATCGATGAGCGCGGCAAGGAGCGCAGACCCAATGCCTTGCCCCCTATATCCTGCGCCTACGTAGATACTTACTTCCGCCACTCCGGAATAGACAGAACGGGGCGAAAACCGTCTCAGGGCGGCCCATCCGGCAACATCGTTTCCGACCCGGGCTGCCAATCGAGGCTCGTCCAGATGGGCTGAATCCCATGCCTGCCAATCCGGGGCTTCGGCCTCGAAGGTCGCGTGTCCCGTGGCCATCCCGTCGAGGTAGATAGCCCGTACTTGTTCCCAGTCGTCACGATTCATTTTGTTGATTATAAATCCCATCTTTCCCTCGTATTTACAAAAGATCCACTTCCTTCTTCCCTCGGAAATGAATCGGAATGTTAACTAAACGAGATCTCACCCTTTTGTACGCCGAGAGTCCAATCCTGAACCTCCTTACTACATTTCCCGGAGACTTTACAATTAAAAAACCGTACTTGTTTAGCCATTTTAAAATCCCTCCCACCCTCCCTTTAATAAAGGGAGGAGATTAGTCCCGCCAAAGGCGGGATTCCCCCCCCTTTGAAAAAGGGAAGCTGTGAAAAAATCTAGGCGTCGCCGCGGCGATCCTTCCAGGCTAGGGTTTGCAGCCAAGAAAGAGTTTGACCTTTTGTCCCGGAAAGGGGGTAAGGCTCGCGGGCAATTTTCTTTTTCAGAAAGCCGGCGTCTTGGCTGACGGAAACCGGGAAACTTCTCCAGCTGAAAATCCTGGGCGGCCCACGACCGATAGCCTTTGATAGACAGGGCAACCTGACCCTGAATTAGATTTTTTTATTTTTCCTCGGCCAAGATAATTTCAAAGGGGCACCGGATGGCCTTGTAAAAGCAGATGGACTCGCAGTCGGTGCAAAAGGAGCAGTCCTCGGGCCTTACGATGGTCGCTTTGCCTTCCACCAATTCCACTGCGTCGGTGGGGCACTTTTCCACGCAGTCGCCGCAACCCACGCATTTTTCGGAATCTATATCTAGAAAGGCCGTTCCCACTTTGACCACCTTTTTTTATGCGCCTCCGGAACCAATGTAATCGAGCGAATGTTTTCCGAATACGACTTTTGGCGGAATTTCAGGTCATTTTTTTCAGCTTCTCCGTGTTGATAACGTAGATTCGGTGTCCCTCCATCCGGATGGCCCCTGCGGCCACCAGAGCTTTCAGGGACCGTCCGATGACGTCCCGCACTGAACCTACCCGGGCAGCCATTTCGTCCCGGGTCAAACGGGGCACCAGTCCTGTCCTCCCTTCTACCCCTGTTAGTTCCAGCAGCAGGCGAGCCATCCGGTCGACCACGCTCCGGAAAGAAAGGTCTTCGACCACGGAGGTCAGGTGACGCAGCCGGCCGGAAAATACTTTCAAGATGGCCAGCGCCGGCGGACAGTCGCCAATCAAAGACAGTAAGGCCCTTTTGGGGATCAGGTATATCTGGGAAGGCTCGATGGCCGAGGCACTGGCCGGGTTCGCGCCTCCGTCGAAGATTGGGACATCGTTGAAACTGTCTCCCGGCTTGGCGACCAGCAATACCTGCTCCCTTCCTTCCAGGGAACTCTTGAAGACTCGAATCTTACCTGAGTGGACCAGGTACAACCCCCGGCAGGGTTCTCCTTCAAGGAAAAGAAACTCACCAGGAGAAAAAGAAAGCTCGACTGTCTCTTCCCGGATCTTTTCCAGGTCCCGGGTGCCCAAACTAGAAAAGTAAGGGACAGATTGCAAAAAGTCCATGGACGCAGGCATCGGAGAATCCTTCTGTGAACCCCTATAGTTATTTTAATATTACCACAACCAATGGCGAGAAAAAAAGCGCTATTCCGACAAAAGTCGTATTCTTCCTCAAAGGGGGATGGTATTTTGGATTAAAAAAGCGCTTCAGCCCGGAAAGAAAGGAGAGGCAGAAGGTGCCAGAAAGAATCGAAGCCCCTCTGCAAAAGATCCGGCTTGCCCTGCGCACCAACGGAGAGGATGTGGAGGTCATGGTCGTATGGGATAATCACGGGAAACCAGAAAGGCTGAAGATTCAATCTAAGGTGTACTACACCAGGAGGTGACAGATGGTCGAAAAGGAAAAACAAAGTGTGGATCCAGCGACGCAGGAAATGATCGAGAAGGCTGCCCAGGACGGGATCCGGGTCGCCTTCGAGCGGGCCGCAACCATGAAAGCATGTCCCATCGGGGCGGAGGGAAGCTGTTGCAGCCTCTGCGCCATGGGCCCTTGCCGGGTCATGGCTCCGAAAGGCAAGGAAGAAACCCTGGATGAGAGAAGGAACCGGGTCGGGGTCTGCGGGGCAACACCGGAGACCATTTCCGCCAGGAACTTCGCCAGGAAAGTGGCTGCGGGGACCGCTTCCCACGGGGACCATGGACGTTTTATGGCCCGGTTCTTCCTGGCCGTGGCCAAAGGGGAACTGCCTGGGTATGAGATAAAGGATGAGCAGAAGCTTCTTCTGCTGGCCCTGGAGCTCGGGGTCAAAATCGCAGACCGGGACAAGGGGGAAATCGCGGCCGAAGTCGCTAAACTCCTGATCCAGGAGTTTGGAAAACAGGAGGGCGAGCTCCTCTTCCTGAAGCGGGCGCCCGAGAAACGCCAAAGGCTGTGGCGGGAATTGGGCGTGTCTCCCCGGGGAATCGACCTGGAAGTTGCCGAAGCCCTGCACCGCACCCACATGGGGACGGACCAGGACTATCAGGACCTCCTTGACTTAAGCGTGCGGGTGGCGCTGGCCGACGGTTGGGGGGGAAGCATGATCGCCACGGAGATCCAGGATATCGTCTTTGGAAGCCCTGTCCCGGTGGCCGGTAAAATCAACCTGGGAGTGCTCAAGGAAGAGGAAGTGAACATCATCGTCCACGGCCACGAGCCCCAGTTGGCCGAGATGCTGGCTGTGGTCGCTCAAAGCCCGGAGATGATTCAGTACGCGAAGACCAAGGGGGCGCGGGGGATCAACCTTGCCGGCATGTGCTGCACGGCCAACGAAATGCTCATGCGCCGCGGTCTGCCCGTTGCCGGGAACTTCCTACAGCAGGAGCTGGCCGTGGTGACCGGGGCATTGGAAGCCATGGTGGTGGACGTGCAATGCATCATGCAGGGGCTTGTGGACACGGCCCGGTGCTACCACACGCGGATCGTTACCACGGACCCGAGGGCCAAGATCCAGGGAGCAACCCATATGCCTTTCGATGAACACCGGGCCCTCGAGTCGGCCCAGGCGATTGTTCGCCTGGCGGTGGACAACTATGTCAACAGGGGTAAAAACATCCGTATCCCCAGGCATACGACCCCCTTGATCGCCGGCTTTACTTATGAAAGTATCAACTACATGCTGGGAGGATCCTTCCGCGGATCCTTCCGCCCTCTGAACGACAATATCATCAACGGCCGAATCCGGGGCGTGGCCGGGGTGGTGGGCTGCAATAACCCCCGGACCCCGCATGATGCCTCCAATCTGGCGATGGTCAAGGAGCTTATTCGGAACGACGTCCTGGTCCTCCAGACCGGGTGCATGGCTATGGCCAGCGCCAAGGCGGGCTTGATGGTACCAGAGGCGGCCCAATTCGCAGGCGAGGGGCTGGCCTCAGTCTGTGAAGCCGTAGGCATGCCCCCGGTCCTGCATATGGGCGCGTGCATCGATAACAGCCGGATACTCATCGCGGCTGCAGCCATGGTGAATGAAGGAGGCCTGGGCGATGACCTCAGCAAGCTTCCGGTCGCCGGGGCGGCCCCAGAATGGATGAGTGAAAAAGCCCTGGCCATCGGTCAGTACTTCGTCGGCTCCGGGATTTTTACGGTCTTCGGTGTGACCTGGCCCACCATCGGAAGCCAAGAGGTCACCGAGTACCTTTTCCGGAGCTTCGAGGATAAGTTCGGCGGCAAGTGGGCCTTCGAGCCTGACCCGGTCGAAGCGGCCCGCCTGATGATCGGCCACATCGACAAGAAACGCAAGGCCCTAGACCTGGATCGGGGCAAGGGCCGGCTTCTCGTTGATATGGGGATGAGAAGGGGACTGGATGCGGCTTAGAGGGAATAGCTTCAGGGACGAATTTGCCCTTCGGCCAAATAGGGCCTTGGGCAGCGGTCTGAAAAGAGGAGACTTTTCCCCCACCTTTGCTCCATCTCCGGACCTGCCGGTGGAACGGGGATAGAGCCTGGATCGTCCGGGCAAATCCTTTTTCCAAGCTTTGGTGAAAGGGATTGCTCCCTTTTCCCATTCACGCCTTCGCCCCCGGAAAAAACCTTGCGTTTTTTCCTCTGGTTTGTTTATAATTTCACGGCTGATTTTTTCTGATTCTGGTTCATCGGGGAGGTCCGCTTTTGCATCCCTGACCGCAAAGAAAAGGAGGAAGGAAGAAAATGGCTGAAGGGATCGGCAAGGAACAGAAGAAGGAGATCATGAAGGATATCATCCGAAAACTCCATGAAGGGCTGGGCCTGGAGGCGGCTAAGGACCGCTTCGAAAAGGAGATCGGGCACGTCACCTCGACCGAAATCGCCGAAATCGAGCAGTCCCTCATGGGCGAGGGGGTTTCTCCAGACGAGATCAAAAAATTCTGCAACGTCCACGCTCTGCTTTTTCAGTCGGCCCTGGAAAAAGCGACGGACAAGGAGGAGTCTCCGGCTCATCCCGTATTTCTCATGAAGCAGGATAACCGGGAAATTGAAAAGATCACGGGAGCCCTGAAAGAGGTCATCCAAAACGGGGGAAAATACGGACTTTCCGAGGCCAAGGGGAGAGTGAGAGAACTCCTGTCCCGGCTAAAGAACCTGGAAATCCATTACACCTGGAAAGAGCAGATCCTTTTCCCCTACCTGGAAAAATACGGTTTCTACGGGCCTTCCAAGGTAATGTGGGGCAAGGACGACGAAATCCGGGCGCTGCTGAAACAGGGCCTGGCCAAGATCGAGACCCTGCAAGAGAAGAAGGAATGGAGCGGGTTTGTAGAGAAAACCCTGAAACCGCTGATCGAGGAAGTGGACGGAATGATTTTCAAAGAAGAGAAGATCCTCTTCCCCGCTTCCCTGGAAAAGTTGAAAGCCCAGGACTGGGTGGAAGTTTTGAAGGAGACGGAAAGCGTAGGGTACGGGTTCATTGAAAAACCCAAAGAAACCTACCAGCTCATCGAGGAATTACGGAAGGCCATGACCGAAGAACCCAAAGCGGAGGAACAGGCGATCACCTTTCCCACGGGTTCGTTCCAATTGGAAGAGCTGCTGGGGGTCTTGAACACCCTGCCCGTGGATATTACCTTCATCGACAAGGACGATGCGGTGCGCTACTTCTCCGAGGGGAAGGAGAGGATCTTTCTCCGGACCAGATCGATCCTCGGGCGGAAAGTCCAGAACTGCCATCCGCCCAACAGCGTGCACGTGGTGGAGCAGATATTGACCTCCTTTAAAGCGGGAAAGAGGGACTCGGTCGATTTCTGGATAAATTATAAGGGGAAATTTGTTTACATAAGGTATTTTTCTATTCGGGATAGAATGGGAAATTATCTGGGAACATTGGAGGTGTCTCAGGATATTACCGATTTTAAAAAATTGGAGGGAGAGAGACGGTTACCGGATGAGGGAAAATGATTTATTCCTGTTTGCTCCCGCAGGCGCCGGTTAGTCTCACCTTTACGAGGCCATCCTGCACATCGACTAACTCCACATCTCCTCCATCTGCCCGCAGAGCCGGTCTGATCTTTCCCAAAGCAACCTCTGTTTTCTCTCTCATGTTTAACATCCTTATTTCGGCTTTTGTGTTTGATATAAAAACCAAATAACCTTATTTTTCAGTGGAGGATACGACTTTTGTTGTAAATGGACTTTTAAAAGTTTTTTGGCCGCGGCAGTCCTGAGAAATCGGCTCTGAGCGCGGGAAATTTCCGACAATGATTCCCTGTGTGCCCCTTGGTATTCTGATGGATTCTGCCCACCGGAGCAAAGAAACGCCCTCTTTTCGTACTGCCGCCAAATTCTTCCCCAGTTTTTTAAGCTCTTTCGGTTCCAATCTCTCTCCCAGGATCGCCAGGACATCACAATTAGATACATAGGCCTGTAGGGACTGGGCAGAATGAGCTGCTTCATAAGTTTCCTCATAGCTCGGGTTTGGCTTTTTCAAAAGGTCAGCGCAAGAGCGGACCATATCAATGGCTTTGTCGTGTTCCTTCAGCAAGTCATCCACGTACTTGCCCGAAAAGGTCCGCAGCGTGGGATAGAAGGCTTCCTCTTCAAATCGGAAATGAGGCCCGACGAGTTCATCCAACTTACCCAAGACCCTTCGGGCTTTTTCAACATCTTTGGCCTGGAGGGCAGCGGTGAGTTCGGTTAGTCCATCCCGAATTTTTCTATGATCTTCCCTGAATTCAGCAATCGGATCCAATTTAGCCATGGTCAATGCTTCCCTTGCTAAGCCCCCAAGTTAAAGGTTTATCCTCCGCAGGAATTTTTTCCATACATAGCTCGATTTTTAAGATTATCCATTGACCTAAGGCAATAATGCCTCCATTTCCTCGAGAATCCTGCGGCTGTGGGCGAGAATATTTTCATTCGTTCTCCGTTCCTCTTTTTTAAATTCTTCCAAGAGCTCTTTGCCTTCCTTTTCCGAGATTTCCTTACCAGCCATTAAAAAGAAAAGCCGATCTTCCCGATTGATGTGCTGCCTGAGTAAAGAAATGTACGCAGCCAGGTTCTCCAGAATCGTCATGGTTTGAATCTCCCGGCCTTGAAAATATCCATCCAAGGAGTCGTCCATTTCATTAATAAGATTTCTTCCCCGCTCGTGTTGATACCTCAGAGAATCGATTTGGCCGTTTTTCTTGCTGGCCAATAGGCTGAAAAGCAAATACTCCTCTTTAAAATGGTGATATTTGTCAGAGAAGCGGCGGGCAAATTCAAAGGCTTTTCTAAAAAATTCCACCGGCGGGCGTTTGCCTTCTTCCATTTCCACGACGGCCACGGTGAGGTGGTCTAAGCACCGTTGAATCAATTTATGCTCATCCATCAATATTGCCAGGACTTCCATTTTTACCTTCCTTTCGAAAGCATTTGGCGAAAGAAGTTTTTTTGATGGTGCCGGGTCGTCTCATTCTGCGAGTTGGGTTTTATTCTATAAGCACCTCAGGCAACCAACTTTTGGGTTTTTAAAACCTCGCCCCGGGTGCTGATGATCACCTGGTTCATGGGGATTTTTTTGCCGGACAACTCCAGCCCCTTCTTGACAATCATGGGCAGCCCCTGGCAGCAGGGAACTTCCATGGTGACAACTTCAATGGATTTAATTCCGGCCGTGTTGAAGATGTCGGTGAATTTCTGAATATAAGCCTGGGCATCGTCTAACTTAGGGCACCCCACCATGACGACCTTGCCGTTTAGGAAATCCCGGTGAAAATTGGGGTAGGCAAAAGGCGTACAGTCGGCGGCCACCAGAAGGGTGGCTCCTTTGAGAAAAGGCGCGGTGGGAGGGACCAGGCGGATCTGCACTGGCCAGTGGGTAAGAGCCGATGGCCGGCTGGCAGTTGATGCGGGCGGTTGGCCATGAGGAAAACTTGAAACAGGAACAAAACTCTGGATTTGGGTAGAAGGACACCCGCAAGCCATGGTTGCCGGTTCTTCTTTGTGGGCTACACTCATTGACTTGAGATGCTCTTCAACGGCGTGCTCATCGAAATCCTCCGCCTCCCGTTCGATGACTTTCAGGGCATCCTGGGGGCACTCTCCCAGACAGGCCCCCAACCCATCGCAGAACTTCTCAGCGACGAGCCGGGCTTTCCCTTCAACAATCTGTATTGCCCCTTCAGCGCAGGAGGGAACGCACAGGCCGCAGCCGTCGCATTTTTCTTCGTCGATTTGGATGATCTTCCGTTTGATTTTCATTTTTCCTCCCTAATAATTTTTTTACCGCGGAGAACGCAGAGACCGCAGAGATTTATTAAAGTAAAAACTATACGAAGCCAAATAACCGATCCTCTTGTTTTTATTATTTCTATCTATAGATTTTTCTCAGCGCTCTCGGCGATCTCTGCGGTTAATAAGGTTTTCCGGGCCAGCTGGCGGCCGCTTTCTGTAAGAAAATCCTTTTCAATCATGGCTCTAAGTTTTTCGGGATCGATTTTCTTTGCTTGCTGGTTTTCTTCTATATTCACGATCAGGTCGGCGTCATAGACTACTTTGAAGTTAATTGTTTCGACGGGTCGCGGGTGGTGATGGTGGCCGATGATATCGCCAACTTCCTCGATGAGCCCCGGGTTTGCTCCCAGTCTGGTTAAAATATCCCGGGCGATAGGTGGTCCCAGCTCCTCCTGATATTTGGCCTCGGTACTCTGATATTTTGCCTCCGCTTCCTTAATGCCAATATCATGGAGATAAGCCGCCGACAGGACAATGGCCGGATCACCTTTCTCTTCTTTAACGAGTTGCTCGGCGTACCTGGCAACTTTGGTGGCATGGCCGATCCGCTTGAAGTCCTTCTTGAAATAGTGCTTCATCTCGATAGCCACCCGGTCTTTCAGCAATTCATTTCTTTGGGCCAGGACCTCTGGCGGCAGGTCGCCCAGGCACTGCTCGGCATATTTACAGTAAGCGGCACAGCCGAAATCCATCCTGGGGTTGACCAGCTTTTTTCCGCATTTTTTACAGCGGCGGGTAGATTCATCCTTGAAAAACTCTATTACATTGCCGCAATGAGGGCAGGTAATGTCATAAATTGCCCCCGGCTTCCAGTAGCGACTATCCTGTCCCGGACATCTCATTTTTTCCTCCTAATTTTATTCACCGCAGAGCACGCAGAGAACACAGAGGTCTTTAAAAGAAAAACCCTGAAAGTTTGGTCATGATTTTTTTCTTTTTGCTTCTTTATCGAAATACTATTCTCTGCGCCCTCCGCGATCTCTGCGGTGAATTGCTTTACCCCAAAATAGCCTTTAGGTCCGCATCAGGCGTGCTGATCGGCTTAATATCGAAGGTTTTAACCAGGGTGTCGAGAACAGCCGGCGAAATGAATGCCGGCAGGCTCGGCCCCAGCCGGATATTTTTGATTCCCAGGTATAAAAGCGTAAGTAAGATGGATACCGCTTTCTGCTCATACCAGGAAAGAATCATGGACAGGGGAAGCTCATTCACTCCGACGTTGAAGGCCTTGGACAGAGCCACAGCAATCTGAATGGCCGAGTAGGCATCGTTGCACTGGCCCGCATCCAGCAGCCTGGGAATGCCCCCGATGTCCCCGAGGTCTTTGTCGAAGAAGCGGAACTTGCCGCAGGCTAAAGTCAACACCACGGTATCTTTGGGCAGTTTTTCCACAAACTCGGTATAATAATTCCGGCCCGGTTTGGCGCCGTCGCATCCGGCTACCAGGAAGAAATGGCGGATGGCTTTGCTTTTGACCGCTTCGATTACCTTGCCGGCAACCCCCAGGATAGTATTTCGGGCAAACCCGACCATGACCGACCGGCCATTGGTATCGGCCGAGAAGCCGGCCAGGGCCAGGGCCCTCTCAATCACCGGAGCAAAATTCCCCCCGGATATATGGGGAATGCCCGGCCACCCCACAACCCCACTGGTAAAAATATTTTGCCTGTAAGAATCCCTGGGCTTTTGCAGGCAGTTGGTGGTCATCAGGATGGCCCCGGGGAATTCGGCGAACTCTTTAGCCTGGTTCTGCCAGGCTGTCCCGTAATGTCCATAAAAATGCGCGTACTTCTTCAACCCCGGGTAGCCATGGGCCGGGAGCATTTCCCCATGGGTATATACATAAACGCCTTTGCCTTCGGTCTGTTTGAGGAGTTCTTCCAGGTCTTTGAGGTCGTGTCCGGAAACCAATATGGCTTTCCCTTTTTTAGCTCCGAGGGGAACCTTGGTGGGAACGGGATGGCCATAGGTTCCGGTATTGCCCGCATCAAGAAGCTCCATGGTCCGCAGGTTAATTTCTCCGCATTTGAGGACCAACTTAATCCAATCATCCAGGCTCAAATCTTTTCTCAATGTAGCAGCCAGGCCTTCATAGACAAAAGCATAGACCGCATCATCTTCCTGCCCCAGAATTTGAGCGTGATCGGCATAAGCAGCAATACCCTTAATTCCGAAGAGCAGCGTATGCTGCAGGGAAAGAATATCCGGGTTGAGCGTAGGGTCGGATTTCAAACCAACCCCCTGCGCCTGAGTGATTAGACCATCAAGCGTGGCCGCAGGCTGGAAGGTCGCCGGGCCTTCCGAGAAATTCGCCTTAGCCCCGCTTTTTTTAACTTTGTCTTTCAGACTCTCCCTCGCCTCGACACAACAGCGGATCAACTGGACGAAACGCTCCGGGTCAAAATCGACGTTGGTAAGCGTGGAAAAAAGCGCTTTCACCGTGAACACATCTTTCTCCCGGTCAATCACTCCGACTTTCCGCCCTTCCAGAGCAATGAGAGATAATCCCTTGAGGGCATATACCAGAAGATCCTGGAGGGCGGCTACCTCCGGCTCTAAGCCGCAAATCCCCACTTTTGTGCATCCTTCACCCTTGGCCGTCTGTTCGCACTGATAACAGAACATACTCAATTTTTCCATCTCTTCTTTCTCCTTTCTGTTTGGGTTGAAATAATTGCTGAAATCGGCTTTTATGTCTTTTCCGCCAACCTTTCTTGCATAATATCTTAAAAAAGTGAGGGAATCCTTGACTCAAGTCAAGATTTACTGTTTTTTTCGTTTTAACCCCTTTCCTTATTTGATGAACTCGTAAAAAATCCGAAAGCCCCTTTCCCCGTCATTCCGGCGAAAGCCGGAATCCAGTTATTTAAAGGATTTATCAAACATCTGGACCCCGGTTTTCACCGGAGTGACGACTTTTTACGAGGCCATCTTATTTTAATCCTATTTATTTTTTTTCGATATCCCTTGACTTAAGTCAAAAGAAAATGATATTTCCTCTCCAAGGACTTGCGATGAAGCTCATCGATCAGATCGCCCGCCTTCCCTTATTTCAGGGGCTGGCCCCCAAGCAGATGGAGGACCTGGCCATGATCCTGGTGGATCAGGTATTCAAACGGGGGCAGAGTATCTTTAGCGAGGAAGATGAGGGAGAGGGCCTTTACATTATTATCTCTGGCCGGGTGAAAATCTTTAAGCTTTCTCCGGACGGTAAAGAGCAGATCCTGCACATCTTTGGCCCTGGAGAACCCTTTGGGGAAGTGGCTGTCTTTACCGGCAGGCGCTTCCCGGCCAATGCCGAAGCCCTGGAGGAGACGCGCGCTTTCTTTTTCCCCCGCACCGAATTTGTCAACTTGATCCGCAAAGATCCATCCTTAGCCCTGAACATGCTGGCAGAGTTGTCCAGTCGTTTACGCAAGTTTACCACCCTCGTGGAAAACCTGGCCCTCAAGGAGATTCCTGGCAGGCTGGCCGCCTATATCCTTGTGCTCAGTGAGCGGAAAAAGGGGGGTGCTGGCCTTATAGATCTGGATATATCCAAGAATCAACTGGCCAGTCTTTTAGGGACCATACCAGAGACCCTCTCGCGGATATTAGCCAGAATGGAGAAGGAGCAGTTAATAAAATCAGAAAGAAAACGAATCACTATCTTGGATCGGAACGGATTGGAAGAGCTATCCATTGGAGAAAGAAAGCTCCCGTAGATATTTTTTAAAAAAAAGAATTGATAAACTTCTTGCCCATTTTGTTCTCTCCTTACATTTGTACTCATCGCTTAGAGGAAGAAAACCGTTCTCCTGGCAATCCCCGCACGGTGTCGAACCCTTTGCTATCTGCCCATCTCCTACCCCACGATTAGCAAGGCAATATACGGAACTATGTTGAACATAAATATGGCTATTTTGAATATGGCCATCCCCAGGTAATGGATTGCATCGAACCTCTCCTCTGAAAGGGTAAACCACCTGCCATGGATTCTATAGACCCAGTCATGGGCCAATGAAAACACCAGAAACCACCACAGCAACAATCCAACATTGATGATCAGACACCAGAGTAAGACATCCCGAACATCCTGAACAGTCATTAATCCCCCTCCTTTATCATCTTAAGAATTTAACTTCCGGGCTCGCTTGCCGGAAGGGTAATTCGAATTTGGCTATGGTTCAGAAAGATGGCGATTGAAAAAAACCGAAAAAATCCTTTAGAACCTCCGTCCCCTATTTACGAGAAATCACCTAAACCTAACGTCTAAGCTCAACCAACGGACCCGCCGGAGCTGGGGACGGGCGGCTGGAGCTCCATGTTGGCTGGACCTATTCGAGCGGGGCAATCTTATGCAGTTCCTGCTGATCCCGCGCCCTCTCCCAGTCAGCGAAGAGCTCCTCGTGATGTATTGTTGCCCACTCGATCACCAGTCCCATCGCGCGAGGCGGCAAGTAACCAGAGAAGATAGACAGGTTGCGGATGTCGATCAGAGCAAAGTTGCCGCTATACTCTGCATGGAAATGGGGGGGATTGTGATCATCAAAGAACATCTTGATGACAATGCCGAAGAAGCGGCTTATCTCAGGCATGGGCAGACTCACAGAGCAAGGCGGGGAAAATGTCTTCCGGTTTCTTGCCCGTTGCTTTAAGATACAAGGCATCTGGGCAAAGATCAATTTGGTCGCCCCACATAAGTTCGCCGAATGAACCGATCCGAACCTGCTCAAAAATACGACGGTCGCGCCAAATGGCGAAAACGCCTATACCGACTAAGCCGGAAAGATCCACCACCCCTCGTGTTCCATCATCAAAGACCAATTCCAGGCGATACCCATGCAATAGCTTGACCTCAGAGATTTTTCTCATTTCCTTTTTCCTCCTCCCCGTCTATCATATCATAAGATGAGAATCTCCGGGAAGACCGCTTTTTTTCTACCGGAAATGGAGCTTAACGAATTGCTTCTGCTGCCAAACCCCTTGGCTCGAAAATTCACCATGAAAAATACCATCAAAACACCCTCGCGAAAAATAAAGATGGTTTATGCGCGATTTTAAAGCGAAGAGTTTTGAACCCCTTTTCATCAAATCTCAAAAATGGGAGGTTTTGCAGCAGAATCAAATTAGTGATGTGTCCCCCGAATTCGAAGGTGGATTTTGTCCTGGGAGGCCACGAAGTTGCCGTAGAAGTAAAGGGGACAACTCTTGCCCAACCCCTTATGGGAAAGGCCTTATCGCTTTCAGTGAAGAATACAAAACTCGACGCCGAATTTTAGTAACTTGCGACCCGAAGCCTCGAATCGTAACCGGAAAAATCGAAATCCTGCCGTGGAGAGTATTTTTAGAGGACCTCTGGTCTGGGCAAATCATGCGCAAATCTTAGCTTTCATCTTTATCGCAATACTTCATGGTTTTTTTTGGGGCCATGAGGCAATGGTATTAAAGAATTGAAACCTTGATGCTAAAACTTTTGGAAAACTATTTAATCAAGGAATACTTTATTTCTGTTGACCCCATTTCGCAAGCGGGGAACAGGAATTATGGGATTGGGGGAAAAGGTGTATAGGGTGAAGCTCTTGCAAAACTCTTAAAACCAGGTTGCCGCATCACGCCAAGGCGTAACTCACAATGACTAACCAACTTTATTTTCTGCAACTGTCATTTCAAATATCCCCAACCACCCTTTTCAAAAAGGGGTCAGGGAGAATTTTACCCGGCCGAGCGAAATTCACCTCGCGTCTCGCGGGATCGAACCCGACATGGAAAAATCTATGGCACTTTTGCAAGAGCCTCGGGTGTCACCCATTTACAAAATCCTTAAGGCCTTATGCCCCGACGATCAGACAGCCTAAAAGGATAAGCCTGTTTTAGGGCATTACATCAACCCGACGAGACTGCGGGGATCGCGTGCTTCCCAGCGGCCTGCATCCACTGCGGTAATGAAGTTTAACAGAGAGGAATTGAAGCGCTCCGGCTCTTCCAGATTCAATGTATGACCGCTGCGGGGAAAAATCTCCAACCCGGCGCGGGGGATGTTTCGCTTCATGAATAGACTGCCCTCTATCCCCAGCTCGTCTTCGTCTCCCAACATAATCAACACGGGTAGAGACATATTTTTAAGCTGTTTACCTAAATCTGTGACGGACGGCCGCTGCCGCTGCACCCCCAGAAAAGTGTAGGCAGAACCCTTGGGCGAATGTTCCTCAAATTGCTGGCGAAATTCCTCCCAGCCACGTGGGTTTTTGTTCTGAAACTGTACGCGTGCCGGCCCCTGAGTGTAAGCTTGGGAAATGGCCTTCATCCCGTCTTTTAACATTTGGTCAGCCATCTCAGCTACCCGTTGGTGAAATTCCTGACGGCTTTTTCCGCTGCCGTAGCCCGAACCGGCAATGGCAAGAGAACAGGACCGGTCGGGGTATTTCAACCCAAACAGCAGGGTAGTGTAGCTCCCCATGGAAAGTCCGCAGATATGAGCTCGGTCAATTCGCAAGGCATCCAGCAACCCTTTGACATCCTCAACCTGCCAGTCCTGAGAGTAAGCTGCAGGGGAATCCGGCACGTCGGAAGGAAGATAACCCCGGGCCGAGAAAGTGATGGCCCGGTAGCGGCTGGAAAAGAAACGCACCTGCGGCTCCCAGCTTCGCCAGTCCCCGCCGAATTCGTGCACAAAAAGGATCGGGAACCCCCTGCCTGCTTCCTCGTAATAGAGGTATATGTCGTTGACAAATACCGTAGGCATAATATCCTCCTATATCTTTTCCCAGCGCCCTACCACAAAGGCGCCGTTATTTAGTCCCTTCCGTTAACAATGGGCAATGGTAAAACACCAGCAGTGCGCATATTGAAAATAGTAATTCCTTATTACCATTGCTCATTCTCATTCTGCACAGTTGACGCGTCGGCTGGATACACTTAGCGACCCATAACCATACGTTCGTATTCATCATGGGTTCCAATCCAAACCCAGACGAGGTCATCGCCATCCGGCACAGCCAGCGCTCAGTGGGCGGCGCCGACCCTTGCGGACCACAACCCCCCAACCTTCTTGAAGTGTAGGGATGGGTGGCTTGAGTCTTCCTTTAACAAGGCAAAGGACTTATCCGCTAGTTGGCGAATCTGATCTGGGAGTGCAGAATAGCAATTCCAGAAACGCCTTGTCGGGCGATGTTTAACAGGTCCTTTAGCCTTCCTAGCTTCTTTTCTCCACCGGCTTCCTTGAGAAGAAAGTCGAGCTTCCCCGCCGCTGAATCGGCCTCTATCTGGAGGTCCCACGCCGACCAATCCCGCTCGAGGAACCACTTGTGAAACTGTGGGTATTCCTCAATCGGAAGCAAATCAACGGCATGTTCAATTTCTTCAATCTTCGTCATATTTATTTATCCCTCCATTAATCTTGTGGGTCTCCCCCTTGCTCGCTAAGGAGAATAACAGGCCCCTCCACATGCCTTCGAACCCCGGCCGGGCCACGGTTAAGAACATGGGTATAGATCATCTTCGTTTTCACGGCGCTATGGCCCAAAAGTTCCTGGATGCCTTGAATGTCATATCCATCTTCAAGCAGATTGGTAACAAAAGAATGGCGGGAGCGCAGGGCTTTGTGAAGGCGTTCCGGGAGTTTCGGTTTTGGAATAGCCCCACCAGGCCTACAGCCTGGGTTTTCGTCAACTTGGTTCGAAGGGAATGACATGAAATTAGCCTCTGGCATAGGCTTCCCTCCTCGGTCGCGAACAGGCCAAGATTATCATTTATTCTTCAAAAATGTCAACCCTTCGACTCCTCGACCTGAAGGAGTGGGCTGGCTCAGGATCAACCCTGAGCGGCGCTTCTTTACCCCGCCTTCAAAGTCGCGGGCGTTGGGCTTAGCTCACGCTGAAGCCTTGGCGCCGTCAAAGAGGGCAAGTTTTTAGAAAGCCAGTATTGATGAATTCGTAAAAAGTTTGAAAATGCGTCTTTCTGTCATTCCGGCCCCGATTTTCATCGGGATAAACTGCAGCCGGAATCCAGTTCTTTCAAATAGCTATAAGTTCTCTGGACTCCGGTTTTCACCTGTCTGCCAGGCACAGGCAGGCCGGAGTGACGACTTTTTACGAGATCATCAGTATTAGAATTAGGCCTAGATCGAAAAAATGTGCTAAGTTATTCACGTTTGCCTAAAATGAAATTTGATGGCTTGGCAAAAAGTCCTTCTGCCCCGCTGGGAAAAAGATGGCCCGCCCTGTCCCGCGGGGCGCGGGAGAGCTTTTTACTTTGCCGTCCCAAATTTGGACTTCATATTTCTTTAGCTCTTTGAAAAAAGGTGTGCTGTAAGGGCCAAGGAATTCCAGGGGCCGGGGGCCAGAGCGGCCCTAAACAAAGGCTTTAATACTATTTTTTCAAATCGCTAAACTGATACTGGGCTTCTAACGAATCCGGCAACTTTCATTTCGGTTTTTTTATGGATGAAAAAATCGTGGAATATCTTTGTTATTGCAGGGCTTGGTCCGGGCGAGAGGACGATTTTCTTTTTTTCAGAGTTTTGAATTTTACGAGTCATGGGGCCAATAAGTGGGGTTGTCTAATAACATAGACTTATGGTTGATTGGCATTTGCCTATCCCGCGTGGGCACGGGGCTGGCGCTTATTACCTATGCCGCGGCCCTGCCGGTGCTCCAGAGGGAATGGGGCATGTCTGCTGCCACCGGGGGGTCCATCTCCACCGCCAACCAAATCGCCTATGCCGTATCCCTGGTGATTTTCTCCAGTCTGGCCGATTTGTGGGGGGCGAAAAGAGTCTATTTGGGATCCATGACTGCCGGCGCAGTCTCGGCGGTTTTCTTTGCCTTATTCGCCCGCGATTATTATTCGGGTCTTATTCTCTACAGCTTGGTGGGTTTGTGTCTGGGTGGCTCCTACACCACCGGGCTGATGATCCTCTCCGAACGCTACGCCACCTCCAAGCGGGGCATGGCCATGGGCTTTTTTATCGCCAGCACCTCGGCCGGCTACACCTTATCGCTTTTAATAAGCGGATTAGCCCTGCCCCTGGGGGGGTATAAACTTTCCTTTTTCCTCACCTGCCTGGGGACGCCAATTGGCGCGGCTGTAGCTTGGCTCGCCCTTTGGCGGACTAAGAACACCGTGGTCATGCGCCAAGGCAAGAGGGGATTTGTCGGGGACGTGGTCAAGAATAAGCCGGCTATGCTGCTGATTGCCGGCTACTGCTTCCATAATTGGGAACTCCAGGGCATGTGGACCTGGACACCGGCTTTCCTTGCCGCTTGCTTCGCCTTCGGCGGAGCGGAGGCCCTACAGGCAGCCGGCCTGGGCTCCTACGCTTCGGCCTTCTTCCATTTCACCGGTATTTTGGCCTCTTTTTCCATGGGCCTTTTGTCCGACCGCCGAGGTCGGGCGGTGATGCTGTTGGTTTTGTCCGGCATCAGCTCAATTTGTTCTTTTCTTTTCGGCTGGACTTTCGGCTGGCCGCTCATTATCACTATCGGCCTGGGCGCGATTTACGCCTTTTCTTCCCTGGGCGACTCACCGGTGCTTTCCGCCGCCCTGTCCGAAGCCGCTGATCCGGCTTATTTGGGCGCGGCCTTGGGCTTAAGATCGCTTTTAGGGTTTAGCGCGGGCGCAGCGGCACCCTTGGTTTTTGGGCTGATTCTTGACTGGACCAACCCAGCCGCCATCGGCAGGCTCTACGCCCATTGGGGGTGGGCGTTTTCTTCCCTGGGGCTGTTGGGTCTGGGGGCGGTGGTGGTGGCGTTTGTCTACAAGCGGCAACTACAAAGCAGAAATAACCTCTGATACGGTTTGCATTTATCAGACACCCTCTATGGAGCGGGGGACATTATCTCCATCGCAGTGTATAATATAATGGGGGACCTCCTAAATAATTCAATTGACATGAAAGGAGATCGCACGATAAAGAAGGGAATATGCGGAGATCAGCCGGCCATGACACTTTTGGAAATTGGGGAATTCCATGGTTGCTATGGGATGCGATTACGATTGGATCTAGCCGCGGACTGGCTATGCCGCACAAAGGGGAGAGACAATTGCTCATGACAATGGCTTTCAGCTTATCCAATGAGATATTGACTTTTTTAAGGGCGTCCCCGGGAACACGCTATAGATGCATCTTCAGCTTACCCCATCCAGATCATTTGCCGCCGGCGACCATGACCGGCGTTGCCTCGTCCGGCCGCCAGCTCCAGTATTTCTGCAAAAGAAGGGTGATGCCGATTAGGGAACAACCTATCAGGTCCGTATAAAGGCGAGCATCAATCAAGGCCAGGGCGGCTCCGAAGAGAAAAATCCTCTCCACGAAGTTGGCCGGCTTGAGCAGGTATCCAATCATGGAGCTGGCCAGGGCCACAATCCCGATACAGGCGGATAAGAACCCCACGGTTACGCCCAGGATCGATCCCTGGCCCAGGAGAGTCGGGTTATAGATGAACATGAAGGGAACGAGAAAACCGGCAAAGCCGATTCGGCAGGCGGTCAAGGCCGTCTGGAACCAGTGCGCCCCGGCTATGGCCGCGCCCACATAAGCCCCCAGGGCAACCGGCGGGGTGACTCCGGCCAGGACGGCGTAGTAAAAGATAAACATGTGCGCCAGAAGGGGGGAAATACCCACATTCACAAAAGCTCCGGCAACGATGGAGATACCCAGCATATAGGCTGCCACCGTGGGGACCCCCATGCCTAAGATAATCGTCACCACCATGCCCATGATCAGAGCGGCCAGCAAGGACTGGCCGCTTATGGCCACGATCACGGCTGAAAACTTCACGCTGAGCCCGGTCATGCCCACCACGGCAACCACGATCTGTACAACGCCCACCATGGAGGCGACCAGCGCGGCCGTCAGCGCTCCTCCCTCCAGGGCTTTGAGAACATTCTTCAGCGCTTGATAGAGCTGGGATTTGCTCCTGGCCGAAATCAGATAAAGGAACAGGGCGCTGATAAAGGACCAGAAGGCACAGGTCGTGGGCGTGTACATGGCGACCAGAAGGATGATCATGAGTATCAGGGGGATAAAAAGGGTATGGCTGCCGGCAAAGATTATCCGCAAAGGAGTTTTGCCCCCGCCCGGCTCAGGGAGCAGGCCCAGGCGCTTGGCTTCAAATTGAACAGCCATCCAGCAACCGAAATAGTAAAGGATGGCCGGGATCAGGGCGGCAGCGGCCACTTTGAAGTAAGAGATGCCCAGGATATCGGCCATGATAAAAGCTGCGGCCCCCATGATGGGCGGCATGATCTGGCCGCCGGAGGAAGCCGCTGCTTCCGCCGCCCCGGCAAAATGGGCGGGATACCCTTTGGATTTCATGAGCGGGATGGTAAAGACGCCCGTGGTGGCCACATTGGCCGCAGTGGAGCCGCTGATCATGCCAAAGAGCATGCTGGAAACCACGGAGACTTTGGGAGGCCCGCCGGTGAGCCGCCCGGTCAGGGCGTAGGCGATGCGGATGAAAACATCGCCTCCCCCGGTGTGTACCAGAAGTCCTCCGAAGATGGCAAAGATGGCGATCACCGAGGCCGAGATGCGCATGATCGACCCGTATATTCCCAGCTCCCCCAGGTAGAGGGTGGCCACGATGTCTCCGAAGGAAAACCCGCCATGGGCCCATTTTCCCGGGAAATAGGGGCCGAAGAAGGCATAAAGGATGGCGACGGTGGACAGGAGCGGCAGAATGGAGCCGACGGTCCGCCGGGCAGCTTCCAGGACCAGAACGACCATGACAACTCCCAGGACGATATCTGCCGGCGTGGGAGAAAGGTATCCTAATTCATAGAGGATCCGGTTCAGATTGAACATGTAATACAAATTTCCCGAAAGGCCAAGAAGGGTAAAAAGCACATCCCAGGATCTCACCCGATTCCTGTCTGCCGCCCTTTTATTGGAAGGGTAGACGATGAAAATTAAGAGGAAAGCAAACATGAGGTGCAAGGTGTTCTGCACCACAAACGACCCGGTCCCGGCGGTATAAATCTGAAAGAGCGCCATAGCAACGCCAGTGGTTCGCATGGCCTTGGCCCAGAATCCGGTCAGTTTTCTCCGGGGAGTCTCCTCTTTCTCCACGGCATTTTGCTGTTTGCTGTCGAGCGTTGTGCCTCTGCCAACGTATGATGGGTCAGCGACCTCTTCTCTCATCCCTTCTATCCTTCCTTTGTCTTATCTCGGCCCGACCATCTCACTTAGCCTCAGGAGGAATGGCCCCTGCGGGAATGGCCACGCCTATCTCCCGGTAATACTTCAGAGCTCCCCGATGCAGAGGGGCAGTGGCGTTGGCCGTCGTCTCTTCTGGTTTGGCATTCGTTACCAGGGGGAAGGCCCTGGCAATCTCCGGAAGGTTTTTCCAGTAGGCCTTTACCATAGTGTAAATATCTTCGTCGGCCAGCTCCATACTGGCGCTGACATTCAGATAAAGCCCGACTGTGGTGGCCTCCGGAACATTTTTATAGGTATTTGCCGGAATGATCTGCTTCACCAGAAACGGATATTTTTCCGTGATCTTTTTTACCTGATCTTCGCTAAGCGAGAGAATTCGGATGGGCCTGGCGGCATGGACTTCGACAAAGGTGGGAACAGGCAGGGTTCCGTTGTAACTGAAGCCCGCAATCCGGCCGTCTTTTACCGCCTCGGCGGCATCGGCAATCTTGGCCCGGAAAAACTTGGGAGTGGCGCCGATAACCTCAAAGACCTTTTCGGTGATATATTCACCGCCGCCGCCGATGGTGCTGGGGTTGAAGGACTTGCCGGCAAGGTCTTCGAAGGTCTTGATCCCGCTGTCCTGAGACACTGCCCAGTGCATGTAAGTGGTGGCTACATTCCAGAGGAGGCGGTGGTTGGCTATGGGCTTGTCCTTGAATCTTCCCACCCCCCGGTAAGCTTCAAAAGAAACCAAAGCTTCGCTCAGCCCTATGTCCAGCTCTTTCTTGGCCATGCGCAGGGTGTTCTCCCGAGTGCCCCCAGTCTCCCTTACCGTAATTTCCATTCCCGGAACCCGCTGGGAGAGGACGGTAGCCATCTGCGAAGCGTAGAAATACCAGCCGCTGCCGCTGGGAACCGCTCCCATTTTAAACTGAATCTTCTTCTCCGAAGCCAGCCCTTGATCGGCCATCCCCAGGATCGCCCCCAAGGCGACAAGGCACATTACCGCTGCGAACCTTTGCCTTTTGATTTTCTTCTTTCCCATAGTTCCTACCTCCTTGTGTTTTATTCATTATTAATACCTAACCTGGCGTAGCCGGAACCAAAAATAGCGACTAAAAAATTGTAACCATTTTGGCGTTAATTTTTGCTTTTTACAAGATAAAAATAATGGGGACGTTGGTAGGTTTTGGAGATTATATTCCCTTAAAAAACGCACCTAATAATATAGAGAAAACTCTGGAGTTCAGGCGGGGCCGACGATTTCTCCAAAGAGGTCATAGGCCGTTGCTTCGGTAATCACGGCTTCGAAAATCTCCCCTGGCCGGACGCTACCCTGGCGCAAGAAGGTAATCCCATCAACTTCCGGGGCTTGTCCCTGAGTTCTTCCCTCCCATAAAATCCCGGAAGATTTTCCCGGCCGCTCAATTAGAACCGGCATGTGCGTCCCGATCTTTTTTCTCTGCTGGCGAAGGGAAATCTGTCTTTGCAGGCGCATGATTTGATGGTAGCGTTGCTCTTTGACTTTTTCGGAAACATGCCCTTTCAGGGCCGCAGCCGGGGTTCCTTCTTCTTTCGAATAGCGAAAGACCCCCAGATGTTCGAACTCAGCCTCTTTAACAAAGTCAAGGAGCCGGCGAAATCTCCTCTCTGTTTCCCCGGGGAAGCCAACCATCAAAGAAGTGCGCAGGGTGATTCCGGGAATTTCGGCTCGCAGCCGGGCGATCAGTTCACGCACCTGGCTGCTGGAAACTGGCCGGTTCATGGCTCCGAGGAGTTGGTCATCGATGTGTTGCAGGGGCAGGTCCAGATACTTGCAGATCTTTTCTTCTTCCCGGATGAGGCGGATCAACTCCGGAGTAACGTGGCCGGGATGGGCATAGAGCAGACGAATCCACAATAGTCCCTTTATTTTCACCAGACCACGCAACAGGCGGGTAAGGTCAGTTCCACCACCGAGATCCTGGCCAAATACAGTGATATCCTGCGCGATGAGATTAATTTCCTTCATCCCCCCGGAAACAACTTGCCTAACTTCCTGAAGAACCGAAGAAATCTTCCGGCTGCGCAACTTCCCCCGGATTTGAGGAATGATGCAATAAGAACAATGGTTGGAACATCCCTCGGCAATTTTTATGTAAACACTGCCCGGGGTAGAGGTCAACAGGCGAGGGGTCCGGTGATCATAGAGATAAGCGGGGAGGCCGATAATTTGTTTCCGGCTCAACCGGCCTTCTTTAGAATTTTCCAGGAGGTCGCCGATGTGATGTAACTCTCCTGTTCCCAGGAACAGATCCACCTCGGGAAGTTCTTTAAGCAGCTCCTGTCCGTAGCGCTGCGGCAGACAGCCCGTAACTACCAGCCGCCGGCACTTCCCCTTTTCTTTGGCTTCGGCCATGGCCAGGATGTTGGCGATGGACTCTTCTTTGGCCTCGCGAATGAAGCTGCAGGTATTGATGATGATCACATCGGCTTCGTCTTTTGCAGAAGGAACCCAGCCTTTCTCCCGCAGAAGGCCGAGCATAACCTCGCTGTCCACCAAATTCTTGGGGCATCCCAAGCTGATCATGCGCACTGTTTTTTTAGAATTATTCACGAAAGGATTATTTTCCGGCTCCGCCGGCAGGGGCCGACCCTGGCAAAGTGAATACCTCCACATCTTTGGGAGGGGTGAAATTGAAAAGGGAGTCTGAAAGGTTGTTATTAAATTGAATCCTGGAAAAAGTGATCTGGGTTACATTGCCCATGGCATCCTGAATGTTGGCCTGCATAATCTTAAAAGAATTCCGCTCGACGGCCAAAAAGAGTTTCTCCAGGCCCCCCTGTGCTTCAATGGGGGTCAACTCTAAGAAGTAATCTGCGCTGGGCGAAGGTTCTTTGACAAAACGAGCCTGAAAATCCTTTTTGAGGTTGCCGATTCCGGCCAGAAACGTCGAGGGTGCTTTAGACTGGAAAGCCTGGGTCATTTTAGACACGACCACCTGTTTGTCTTCCGGCCGGTACATCCAGAGGGTTTTTCCGTCGGAGATCATCTCATGTTTGTTGGGCTTGCGGTAAATCCAGCGCATCTTTCCGGGCTTTTTAAAATAGACTGCTCCCTCGGCGTGTTGCTTTTTTCCCAGGCTTTTAATTAAAGATTCCTGGGTGAAACTGGCTTTAAAGTCTGCGTGAATTTCGTATTGCTCCTGGACTTTGGCCACGACCTCCTCCAGGGGAAGGGCTTGGCCAAGGCCAGGTGAAGGCCAGAGCCCGATAAGAGGAAGGAAGAATAGGGCAAGAAAAAATTTATTTCTTTTAACCATAAAATTAATCCTGATTTAATTATTTCTCTGCGGTTAATTATAATTTCTTGATGTACACTTCCCGCGGCTTGCTGCCGTCAGCCGGGCCCACGACCCCTTCCTGTTCCATCCTCTCGATCATCCGCGCAGCCCGGTTATAGCCCACCCGCAAACGCCTCTGGAGCATCGAGATCGAGGCCTGCCTTAACTCGGCCACAACAGCCACTGCTTGATCATACATTTCGTCGTAACCATCAGCCTCGGCCCCCGCTGTACCTTCTTTCTCTTTCAGGATGGTTTGATCGAAAACCGGCTTGCCCTGGTTTTTCCAGAACTCGACGACCCGCAGAATCTCGACCTCGGCGACGTAGGCCCCGTGAACCCGGATCAAGCGGGAAGTCCCGGGAGGCAGGAAAAGCATGTCGCCGGAACCGAGCAGGTGCTCGGCCCCATTGGCATCCAGGATGGTGCGCGAATCGGTCTTGGAGGAAACCTGAAAGGAGATTCTCGTGGGGAAGTTGGCCTTGATCACCCCGGTGAGCACATCCACGGATGGCCTCTGAGTGGCCAGGAGCAGGTGGATGCCCGCAGCCCGGGCCATCTGGGCCAGGCGGGTGAGCGAGGCCTCCACATCCCGCGCTGAAACCATCATTAAATCCGCCAGCTCATCGATGACAATGACGATGTAAGGGAGGGGGGAAAGATTTTCTCCGGTGCGGTCTTCCAGGCCTTCTGTCTCTTTAAGCAAAGTCCCGCCTTTGCGCCGGGACTCTTTCAATTCCTTATCCACCTTCTGATTATAACGTTCGATGTTGCGCACTCCCTTCTCAGCCATCAACCGGTAACGAATCTCCATCTCCTCCGTGGCCCACCGCAGAACCAGGGCTGCGGCCTTAGGGTCATACACCACGGGGTGAAGAAGGTGGGGAATCCCATCATAAGCTGAGAGTTCCAGACGTTTTGGGTCGATCATCAGTAGTTTCACTTCTTCCGGGTCGGCCTTGTAAAGGAGGCTGCAAACCATGGAGTTCAGGGAGACGCTTTTCCCTGCTCCTGTGGCGCCGGCAACTAAAAGGTGGGGCATCTTGGCCAGGTTGGTTACGAAAGGATTGCCGAAAATATCCTTGCCCAGGGCCAGGGTTAGTTTCGATTCGGCCCGGGAGAATTCCTCAGATAGAAGAATGTCCTTAAGATAAACCGGCTCTCGGAGGGAATTGGGGATTTCAATGCCCACCGCGGCCTTGCCCGGGATGGGGGCGACGATGCGCACGCTGATGGCCCTTAAGGCCAGGGCTAAGTCATCGCTCAGGCCAACAATCTTGTTTATTTTCACCCCCGGCGCCGGTTCATACTCATACATGGTGATCACCGGCCCCGGGCGCACTTCCACGACTTTTCCTTCCACGCCAAACTCTTCCAGGCGTTTTTCCAGGATCTTGGCGTTAGCCAGCAGGCTCTCTTTGTCAACTTTAATTTCCTTCTGCTCTGGGCTTTCAAGCAGAGAGAGCGGCGGAAGGACATAAGATCCCCGCGAATCCAGGAAAGAGAAATGCTCCTGTTTCTCCTGCACGACCGGGGGGGATTCGATAACAACCCCTTCTTTTTCCACTGCTCCGTCTTTTTTAATGATTAAGGGCGGGGCTGATTCTTTTTCTCTCCTTAACTCTTTGGCCTTCTTTTCTTTTCTATCCAGGCGGCGCTTCCACAGGCTCTGCCCCTGTTTCAGAATAGATAAAAATAAGCGGTTAATCCCCTTGATCATTTCTATCCAGGAGAAGCTGGTCAGAACCATTACGGATATGGTAAGCACAACAGCGAAAAGGAGCAAGGCTCCGCTGAGGTTCAGGTATTTCTCTGCTGTCCGGGCAAAGAAATAGCCCAGAGCTCCCCCGCTGTCGATCATCGCCCCCCAAATCTTCACCTTCCCGAAACTTAAGGAAAGTAAACAGCTAAGAGTAATAAACAGTCCTACCAAAGACGCTGTTTTCCCGGCCTTAAAGGGCATCTCCGGGAAAAGAAAGAGTTTCAGGGAAAAGAAGATAAAGAAAAGAGGCCACAGGAAAGCGGTTAAACCGAAGGTCTGGAAAAAAATGTCGGAAAGGTGAGCTCCGACAAAACCTGCCAGGTTGGTGGCTTTCTGTGGCTCCGACGGTTGGTTATTGAAAGAAGGGTCGTCTGGGTTGAAGGACAACAGGCTGATGGCCAGGAGAACGGCCAAGGCCGCCAGGATAACTCCGAGGATTTCCTTTTTCAAGCTTAAACGCGCTGAGCGTGATGTTCTGCCCATTTCCAGAAATGATACTGGAGAAAAGGGCCGATGTCAAAGGAAAACCTTCGTCTATCGCCCTTACGTTTTAAGGTTTTTTATGATCGTATCCCGCACTTTTTTCCTTAATGGGTAGGCTTCGCGCAGGGAGAGACCCCCGGTTGAAACAGGCTCGCCAATGTTCAACTCCATTATGCCGGGCCGGAAACACCAGCCGGTTCGGGGAAGCATCTTATAAGTTCCGGAAATGGAGACTGGAACAATCTGAGCCTTGGACTGGAGGGCCAAAAGAAAAGCCCCTTCTTTGAAATTTTTAACCTGGCCGTCAGGTGTGCGCGTCCCCTCAGGAAAAACGACGATGGAAATCCCCTTCTTCAGAAGAGCGCCGGCTTTCTTCAAACTTATCAGGGTTGATTTTGCATTATTTCTGTCGATCAGGATATGCCCCGCGAGGGAAATGAACCATCCAAAAAGCGGAAACCAGCCAAGTGATTTTTTGGCCACGAATCGCAAGGGGAAGGGTGATGCGGAAATAATGCCGGGAATGTCCAGAATACTGGCGTGATTGGAGACCAGGATGTAAGGTTGTCCCTTATCCAGTTGCTCCAGGCCTCTGGGGCGCAGGCGAATCCCGTTGCTGCGCAGCAGCCAGTTTACCCATGTCCGCTGAAAAAAAGAAGGCCATCGGCCCGAAGGGTCTAAAAGGCAGGCCGCCAGAGCCGGCGGGCACAAAATGGCTGTGTAGACGGCAGCGGAAAGGATAAGGAGCAGGCCCCGCAGGAAGGCCGTGAATTGAAATGTATTCCTTGCATCCATGGGCGGTCGAGGGAAAGGTAGAAAGAGCCGAAGGGAAAAGATGACCGTCCCCCCGGCCCTTCATTTCGGTGAAAGACTTCGCTTATTTCTTGAAGGACATGTCGTAAACCACCAGACGCTCGTCTGTGCGGGCTTTCCAGTTTAGTCGTTCGTTCACCCCGTAAATGTCCACCTGCTGATAGGTCCAGGCCCAGGGAACTTCCTCTCTGATGATCTTGGCCGCATCGGAATAAATCTTTAGCCGTTTCTTCTGATCCATCGTACTAATCCCCTGATCAATCAATTCATCCAGCTTGGGGAAGGAGACGGCGGAGAGCAGTTTTCCCGTGCGCATCAGAGGAGAAATTGTGAAGTCAGCATCGAAGCTGGTGTTTCCCCAACCCAGGAGATAAGCCGGAGCGGCGGTACGGCCATACATCATGTTCATGTAGGTTCCCCATTCATGAGTTTTGACAGTAGCATTGATGCCAATTTTTCGCAGGTCGCCAGCCGTTGCTTCAGCCATCTCTTTATCGTTCAGGTACCGCCCGCTGGGGGAATTGAGAACAAGGTCGAATCCCTTGGCATATCCGGCCTCGGCCAGAAGCTGCTTGGCTTTTTCAGGGTTATATTCATACGGTTTGATTGCCGGATCGTAACCGAAATGCTTCTCGGTGAAGGGGGATCCCAATACGACCCCATTGCCGTCAAGGACTTTTTTGATATTGGTCTTCAAGTCGGCTCCCATGGCTATGGCCTGGCGAACCCTTTTATCGGCGACAGGGCCTCCCTTGGTCGTGTCAAAGGCCACGAAGATTACCCGCACGCTGGGCACGGTGGAAACAAAGGAGCGTCCTTTCCAGTTCATCAGGCGCATGAGGTGGGGGGGAATGTTCACAACTATATCTGCTTCCTGGGTTTGCAGGGCGGCGACCCGGGTCGTGGCCTCCGGGATGGGGCGGATCATGACTCTTTTGATCTTGGGCGCCCCGCGGAAATATTGTTCATTGGCTTCCAGGAGTATGTGATCGTCTTTTATCCAGCGGACAAATTTGTAAGGCCCTGTCCCCACTGGATTCAGGGCAAAGTGGGCCGGCCCCTTTTCCTGGAAATATTTGAGAGGAAGAGGCTGGCCGTAAATGCACAGTATGGCCTCCATCACCGGATAGGGATCTTTTGTGTGGATGCGGAAGGTATAATCGTCCATCACTTCCACCCGCTCAATCACCCCCTGGAAGACAGTTTGTCTGAGTTTTAGTTTGGGGTCGGCCATCCGCTCGAATGTGAATTTGAAATTTTCTGCTTTGAGGTCTTCTCCATTGTGAAATTTAACCCCTTTGCGAACCTTGAACTCCCAGGTCTTATCGTTGACCAGCCGGTGTGATTCGGCCAGAAGGTTCTCCCTCTTAATATCCGGAGTTCTCTGCAGGAGAGTGTCAAAAAGCTGGATGTGCACATTCCAGGCCGGGGTTTCCATATGGTTGTGGGGGTCCATGGTGGTGGGATCTACGCCTTGAACAAGCACCACGGTGTCCTTATCCCGGGATGCGTTTGCCGGGCTGAAAGCCAGTGCCACAAACAACAGGGAAAGCAATAACAAAAATCCTTTTTTCATACAACCATCCTCCTTCTCGTTTATTTTCTTCCTAAAAGCTTATTCAACTTGCAGATTTAAACCTGCGACTTGCAACCCTATTTTTTCCGGGTCCTTTCACCCATCACGCCTAACCTCTAAACTTTTACCTCTTCTACAGCTGCGTCAACCGTGGGTCAAGAATGTCCCGGAGCCAGTTTCCCAGGAGATTTATCCCAAGAACCACCAGCATGATCACCAGCCCGGGAAATGTGGCCAGCCACCAGGATGTTACCAGATACACCCGGCCATCGGCCAGCATTCCACCCCAGGTCGGGGTGGGAGGCTGAATTCCTAAACCCAAAAAGCTGAGAGCCGCTTCCATGATAATCATGCGGGCCATCTCCAGTGTAACAATAACGATGCAGGGCGGAATGACGTTGGGGAACAGGTGCTTGAAAATGATCCTGCCGTTGGACCCGCCCAGCGCCCGGACAGCAGTTATATATTCCTTCTCCTTCAAGGAAAGGACTTCGGCCCGGACTACCCGGGCATAGATCACCCACCCGGTGATTGCCAGGACGATTATTATATTCTGCAAGTTGGACCCCAGCACGGCAATAATGGCAATGGCCAGAAGAATAAACGGAAAGGCCAATTGCACATCGGCCAGGCGCATGAAGATGCTGTCCACCTTTCCCCCGTAGAACCCCGAAAGCAAGCCGATAATAGTCCCGAGAACAGCGGAAAAAGCCACGGCTGAAATGCTTACCACCAGGGATATTCTGGCCCCGTAGATCAGCCGGCTGACGATGTCCCGGCCGAGGTGGTCAGTGCCCAGGATATGGCGGGGATCAGCTCCTGTTTGGCCAATAGGGGGATGCAGCCTTTTTTCCACATCCTGGTAAATTGGGTCATGGGGAGCGAGTAAGGGGGCAAAAATCCCAGAGGCAACAACAAAAAGGACCATGATCAGACCAAAAACGGCTCCTTTGTTTTCCTTTAATTTGCCGAGGACTTTGCGCCATCGGGTTGCTCTTTGTTCCCATTCGGCAAAGTCCGCGGTTTTGGCTGTAGTTTCCACAATTCTCATTGATGCCAACGCTTCTTCATTTCAGTTTTACCCGGGGATCCAGGTAAGTATAAAGTATATCCACTATTAAATTCACCAGGACGAAAATGGCCGCCAATATAAAAACTGCCGCCTGAACTACTGGATAGTCCCGATTGTAAATGGCCTGCACGGCTAAGCGCCCTACCCCCGGCCAGGCAAAGATGGTCTCGGTGATCACCGCTCCGCCCAAGAGTGTTCCCAGTTCCATGCCTACAATGGTTACGACGGGGATGGAGGCATTCTTCAAGGCGTGTTTAAGGATCACGGCCCTGGGAGTAAGTCCTTTGGCCTTGGCGGTTTTCATGTATTCCTGCCCGAGAACCTCCAACATGCTGGAGCGCATCATTCTCGCGGTCCGGGCCATGGTGAACATTCCCAGGGTGATGGCGGGAAGGACCAGGTTTTGAATACCGCCTCGCCCGGAGGAAGGAAACCACTGGAGGTTTACGGAAAAGATCAGGATAAGCATGATCCCCAGCCAGAATACGGGGGTTGACTGCCCTAAGAGGGCGCCGGTCATTCCGATATGATCCAAAATGGAGTTACGGCGGATCGCCGAGATAATCCCCACGGGGATGGCCACGAGAAGGGCGATAAACATGGCGGCGGCAGTCAGTTGGATGGTGGCCGGCATTCGCTCCATGACCAGGTCCAGAGCGGGCTGGCTGTGGCGAAAGGACTGTCCGAAATCACCCATTAGGGTTCCTTTGAAGAAGCGCCAGTACTGCACAATGATCGGGTCAGTGAAGCCCATCTCCTTACGGAATTGAGCGACCTGCTCCGGTGTGGCGTCCATGGGCATCAGCAAGGCTGCCGGGTCGCCGGTGAGGTGGAGAATGATGAAAACCACCAACGAGATGCCGACAAGTACGAAAATGGAATGAAATAACCTTTTTAAAATATAAGACTTCACAGGAAAAACCACGTGTTGGAATTCTTTGGAAAACTCCCTCGATCTTGGCCAGCTTATTCCTCACTTCAGAATGAAGTGATAATTTATAGCACAAAGGTTTATTCAAGGCAATGAAATAATTGCCCTTGCCGTAACCCTTCAGTCACGAGTGGCTATGACAGGAATATCGGAGGAACTAACCCTGGCAAAGATTTTGTTTTGGCCGGGGGGCCAGGCCGGTACGCGCCGGAAGCATCGGCTGGGATATCCCTGTTCATGGCGTACTCACTGAACCTCCGCCGGAGGAGGCGGTAGGCGTCAGCCCCGCCCCATCCACGGAGAAATCAGCGCCTCATGGTTCCAAGCGGACTGGACTGGCCCCCCGGCCATGGGCGCCCTTGGCCTTTACGCCGAACCTCTCCTCATCCGACCTTGGCCACCCACCCGTGACTGAAGGGTTACCCCTTGCCATGCTGTCCGCACCTGTTAGAAAAAGATTGACACCTTCTTGAAACTCTTGGTATCTTTCTAAACGTCGGCTGTTCAATGCAAATGACCTTAAGGGCGGTTTTACATTGACCAAGATTGTTCTTATCATCCTCTTCATCATCATCGCAGCGACTTTCTGCACTTTAAACCGCCAGGAAATCTCGCTTCGCTATTTCTTCGGATGGAACTCGGGTTCTTTTCCCCTGTTCCTTTTGATTCTAACTTCTCTTGTGGCAGGGATGGCCGCGGGGTTCTCAGCGGGGTGGGGAGAGAGGAGGAAACTCCGGGCAAAAGCCCGCGAATTAAGTGAACGGGTTAAAGCCTTGCAGGAAGACATCGAACTAAAGCTTCCGCAGGAGGAAAAATCTGAACCTTCAACAGAACCGCCAGAAGGCCCAACGCCTCCCCTTGCCCGGGGCTGACCACAATAGGAGCAAGAGGAACCTTGCCTGATTCAGTCATTTTCCTCATCAACTATTCTGAACATTTCATCTACGCCGGATTATTCCTGATCCTTTTTCTTTGCGGATTGGGCCTGCCTATCCCGGAAGAAATTACTCTGCTCGCCGGGGGATTCTTAATATACCAGGGGATTATCCGTTTTTATCCCACGCTGGCCACTCTATTCGCAGGGGTTATAACCGGGGATATGGCCATGTATTCCATCGGGAGGAAATGGGGGCAGGGTATTATCACCCATCGGCATATGCGGAAAATCTTCTCCGAAAGTCGCCTGGAACGGGCCAAGCAATTCTTTCGTGATCATGGGAGTAAAACCATTTTCATCGCCAGGTTTATATCTGGTTTCCGGGTGGCCGCCTTCCTGGCAGCAGGGACGATGGGCATGAAGCCCGGAAAGTTTTTATTCCTCGACACCCTGGCCGCTCTCATCATGGTGCCCCTCCTTATTCTTCTGGGATATTTCTTTGGGGCGAATATCGGCTGGCTAACCGAACTCTTCACCCGCATCGATTTTCTCCTCAAGGCTGGAGCGGTGCTGGGCATAGTAGCCGCTCTGGCGTATTTTCTTTGGAAGAGGAAAAAATCAGCCGCCCGCCAATGAATCCCCGGTGTTTTTCACCTTTCAGAGTTGACTCCCGGCTAATGAAATGATAACTTAGTAAAAAATCATTGCAAAATGTTCATTGCAATGAGGAATGAGCGATAAACAGTTCCCGTAACGAACTCTTTTTTCTTTGCTAATTTATCCATTGCTCATTGGCCATTGGTAATTTTGCAATGATAGCCGGATGCTAAAAATGATTTCGGAGTGCAGATCGCAGATTGTAGATTGGAAAAAATAAAAACTTCAATCTCAATGACCTCGTAAAAAGTCGTCACTCCGGCCTGCCTGTGCCTGGCAGACAGGTGAAAACCGGAGTCCAGGGTATTTATAAGCATTTGAAAATACTTGATTCCGGCTGGAGTTTATCCCGATGAAAATCGGGGCTGGAATGACGGAAAAGGGCATTTATAGAATTTTTGCGAGATCATCAATCTTGATGGATTCGTAAAAAGTCCTGTTCTTGTCATTGCGAGGAGTTCCGCATTTGCGGGACGACGAAGCAATCTTGTATTTTCGGGCACTTATAAAAACGAGATTGCTTCGCTGGCGCTCGCAATGACCCTTTGACGACTTTTTACGAGATCATCAATCTCAAATCTAAAATCAGAAAAGATTATGGATTATCGGCCAAAAATAAAAAAGTGTTGCGTAAATGGAAGGTTCGGCCAGAAGGAATGTTATTGTGCTTGACTTGAAATTCGTTCGCGAACACCTTAAGGAAGTAAAGGAAAAGATTGGCCGGCGGGGGGAGGCCATTGACTGGGATCTCTTCATCCGATTGGATTCAGAGCGCCTGGAAATTATGCAGGAAGCCGAATCCCTGCGCGCCCAGCGCAACCAGGCTTCCGATTTGATCGCGGAGAAGAAGAAAAAAAAAAGGGAAGCTTCTCAGGAGATTTCCCGGATGAAAGATGTCTCTTCCCGGATCAAGGACCTGGAAACAAGACTGAGCGCCCAAGAAAAAGACCTGCGCAATCTCCTGATGGTGCTCCCCAACATCCCTCATGAGAGTGTGGAGATCGGCCAGGGCGAGGCCAATAACCTGGAAGTGCGCAGGTGGGGGAACCTCCCGAATTTTTCTTTTGCCCCCCGGCCGCACTGGGAAATCGGGGAGGATTTAGATATTCTGGACTTCAACCGGGGGGCGAAGATCGCCGGAGCGCGGTTTACCCTGTATAAAGACGGGGGAGCCAGGATGGAAAGAGCCCTGATGAATTTCATGCTGAACCTGCACACGGGTGCGCACAGCTATCGTGAAGTTCTGCCGCCCATCCTGGTAAACCGCCGGGCAATGACCGGGACTGGTCAGCTTCCCAAATTTGAGGAGGATTTATTCAAGCTCAGCGATCCGGATTATTTTTTGATCCCCACGGCTGAAGTTCCCTTAACCAATATTCACCAGGATGAGATATTGACAGAGGATGATCTTCCCCTTTATTACACGGCCCATACCCCCTGTTTCCGCAAAGAAGCGGGGTCCTACGGGAAAGATACCCGGGGACTGATCCGGCAGCATCAGTTTAACAAAGTAGAACTGGTGAAATTTACTACCCCGGAGACATCCTACGAAGAGCTGGAAAGCCTGACCAGGGATGCTGAAGAGGTGTTAAAGCGTCTTAATATTCCATACCGGGTGGTGATGTTGTGCACCGGAGACCTGGGCTTTTCAGCTGCCAAGACTTATGACCTGGAAGCGTGGCTTCCTGGACAAGGGACTTACAAGGAAATATCCTCCTGCAGCAACTTTGAAGATTTTCAGGCGCGACGGGCGAACATCCGTTACCGACCCAAGGGGAAGAAAGGAACGGAATTCGTGCATACCCTCAATGGTTCGGGCCTGGCCATCGGTCGTACGCTGGTGGCCATTCTGGAGAATTACCAGCAGGAAGACGGAAGCGTGATTATTCCTGAGGTGTTAAGGCATTACATGGGAGGCGTAGAGAAAATGGAAAAAAGGTTAAAGGCTTAAGGCAATAGGGCATAGGCATTCAGCCGCAGGCGGGATAGAAAAAGGAGTTCAACAAAGCCAAAAGCTACTGGCTAATAGCTAAATATATCCCGCCAGTGGCGGGATCTCGGAGGGATGGCCGAGTGGTCGATGGCGGCGGTCTTGAAAACCGTTTCCCCGAAAGGGGACGTGGGTTCGAATCCTACTCCCTCCGCCAGAAAATTTGCTGCGCAAATTTTACCAATAGCAAACAGCTAATAGCTTGTAGCTTAAAATATCACCCCAGAGGGGCTAACAAAGCAAAGATGAAGGGCCTATCTCGACATCAGGAAACGAGATTTAGGTTTAAAAATTTCAAGATATATCAGAACTCAAAAGAATGAGGATGAATTTCCTAAGACTTAATTTACGGTTAACGTTCGCCCAATGAATAGGGGTTGCCAATAAATAAAATTTCCAAAGAGCCATAAGCTATAAACTAATTTGCTACAAGTATCCCGCCGAAGGCGGGATCCCGGAGAGATGACCGAGCTGGCCGAAGGTGCTCGCCTGCTAAGCGAGTGTATGCCGAAAGGTGTACCGCGGGTTCGAATCCCGCTCTCTCCGCCAGAAATTTTGCTGCGTAAATTTTACCAGTAGCAAATAGCTATTAGCTTGATTGTATAGGAAATTACTTTTTTCAACTTTAGTCCGTCTTAGGCGGATCACTTTTGACACTAATCCTTTAGGTTATTATGGTTTTAAAAATTCTGTGATCTCTGTGCCCTCTGTGGCTAATTTTTGTTTTTACCTGCCTGGCCTTAATCCTCCTGACCCTCTAAAAAACAGGGTTCAAGGGTTCAAAGAGTTTAATATTCGCTTCTTGCGCCTAACTCCTTGGGCCAATAATCCATGCCATTATGAACAAGTTAAGTGACTAAAGCGCCTAAAGTGAGCTAAAATGCCTAAAGTTAAAAAAGGAATTTCCTAAACAATTAAGGGTCTTCTCCAAATCGTGTGGGTAAATTTTAATGAAAAATAGGAGTTATCCATAGGGAGGTAGAGAAGCGGAGAGATTTTAGCCGACCCCAAAATGAGGTCGGCAGCCCCGCCTTGCGGGGCAAAATCTCGCAGCAGAACGTAG
>VGSF01000035.1 GCA_016875165.1 Deltaproteobacteria bacterium | reverse complement strand
AAAAGAAGCTTGACATCCTCCTATAAAATTTACTACGATCCAACGGAATTCGGAATATGAGATGAATTTTCTATCGTATCGTAAATTGGGTTTTTGTTTAGGTCTCTTGTTTTGAACGCTACCAAATGATTAATTCCATGAAAAAAGTCCCTTATGACATTTGGTCCAAATACGACGCTTTCCTGAAATCCCAAGTCAAGGATGTTTCCCTCCATGCAGATCTTAAAAAGTGGTTCCTGTACTTTTGGGATTTCCGTGAAAAATACCACCCTCCTGATTCCAAGGCCGAGCAGGTCCGTTTGTTTGCTGAAAAACTGAAGAACAAGGGGCAGTCACAAGCACAGCAAAAACAGGCTGCTTATGCCATGTCACTTTATTTTCAGATGCAGGATTGTATTTCACACAATACCGAGTATGCCGCAGGTATCAACAGCAGCGCTCATGTGCCTGATACAACCATGCGAATTTCTGAGCCCTCACCGCCTGTCCATAGCAAGAGTCGTTATAATGAATGGTGGTGTCTTGAGAAGACCGGATCAACAGAAGTGTAAAAAGGGGTCAGTCCATGAATTTAGGAATTTTTCTCTAGCTGGGTCTTCCATCGCTGAACCTTACTTCCCTTTCCCGATTCTACCTCCTTCACCGCATTTGTGACTCTCGATAAATCTCCCATTCTCAATTTGTCACTTATCCATTTGCGGTTCACCACCGTCTTCTTCCTCAACCACCAAGCCATTACTTGCTTTTCCAAAGTCCCCTTCATTTTCGCCTCCAAATCGGCTTGCTTTATTCCCAACACCTCCAGGCCTTTCTTCAACATTTTCAAGGCTTGCCGCTCGTCATATTCCCGAAGCTCCTCCCCCAAATAAGATTCTCGCCCTTTCCCCTCTAATTTCTTCTCCATATGCTCCAATAACCGACCCAAAAAGCCCTCGTCCCCCATATACCACCCTCTTCTCAAGGGCTTCCATTTTTCTTCCAGCTCCTTCTTCCCATCCTCCTCCCGGCATCTCTTGGCCAACTCTTCCATATATTTTCCATATTTTTCTCGGATTTCACGACTGTCCTTTTGATAGCCTAACTCTCCGAAAACCCGATCCACATACACCCATCCTATCCGTTTCCTTGGCGGGGCTAAATAGGACGGGAAGCTGCTCCAGGGGTAGATTTTCAAGGGCTGATGGGCTTTGATCAGGCCGGCTCTGACCGGATTGAGGTGGCTGTAACTGCTTACCTGCAAAAAATGCCCGGGTTCCTCTCCATCGATGAGCAGGGCCTTATACCGCCCCTGAAACAAATGCCCCCGAAGTCTATGGCGAAGATTGAATCTCTGGGCAAACCTTCCTTGAAGCCATTTCATTCCCACCACTAAATTGGGTTCCGGGGTTTCCAAGAGTAAATGATAATGATTGGTCATGGCAACAAAAGCATGAATGAGCCAACCAGCTCGTTCACAAACTTCTCCCAGAAACTGCAGAAAGAGACGCCTGTCTTCGTCATCCTGGTAGATCGGTTCCCCCCGATCTCCCCGGCTGACAACATGGTAAACTGCTCCTGCAAACTCAATACGAGGCTTCCTGGCCATACCGAAATATTATCTTCTTATTTGGACCAAAAAAGCAAGCAAATTCCTAAATTCATGGACTGACCCCTTAACTTTGCGGCATACGGACGTTGATTCTTACAGTGCATTGCGCTTGACAAGATCACCTTACTTTTTTATAAAATCAGCCTATGCCACGACAAGCTCGGTTAGATACTCCCGGCGCCCTTCACCATATCATGGTGCGGGGAATAAACCGGTCACAAATATTTGACGACGATGAGGATCGGTCTCGTTTTCTTACCCGCCTGGGCGAAAACATCCTAAAAACGCATTCCTCCCTCTATGCCTGGGCGCTCATGGAAACGTCCATCTCCTTATTGAGACTGGGGCGGTTCATTTATCTAAACTTATGCACCGGCTCCAATTTCGATACGCTCGGATTTTCCATCTCAAATACAGGACTTGGAGGCATCTCTTCCAGGGGGGTTCACTCCCTTTCTCTGCGAAGAGAGCGCCACCATTTTTCTTCCTTTTCTCTATCATGTGCTCTGGTAGTTGAGGTATTATGAAATCGAACGTTTCCTGGCCGGGTTAAGGTGTGGGCATCGTTCTGCGGCCAGTCTCTTCGTTTACATGGCCAACGAATTTATAAATATGGACAATATGCTTTCAGAGGATTAAAATTAAAATGATGTACTCCACTTTCGAATTTGCCCTGATTTCTCTGGCGCTAATTTTTTTCATTGTCGATCCTCTGGGCAACATCCCGGTTTTTTTAACCGTCACCGACAATTCCAGTCCGGAGGAAAAAAGGAAAATAGCCCGGCGGGCCAGCCTGGCCACTTTTCTGATCCTCGTTGTCTTTGCTTTCATCGGCGAATGGATATTGAAGCTGTTCCGGGTAACCATCAGTTCCTTTCAGATTGCCGGAGGAATTCTTATTTTCATTATTGCCATCAGTATGCTGCAGGCGCGAAGATCCCGGGCCAAATCCAGCCCGGAGGAAGAACATGAGCGGCTTCCGGAAGAAGACGTATCCATCTTCCCTTTAGCCATTCCTCTTCTTGGCGGACCGGCAGCTATTACCTCGGTAATGGTCCTGATCAATCTTTCCCCTTCCTGGACGCAGAGGATAGTTGTTATTACAGCCATTGGTCTGACCAGCCTGAGCTGTTACGGAATTTTCCTTGAATCGACCCGCTTGCTCCGGCTTTTAAAACAAACCGGCCTCAACGTCCTCACCCGCCTCATGGGCCTCCTCCTGGCGGTTATCGCCGTCCAGTTTGTTATTGACGGGCTTAAGGAGGCCTTTGGAAATTAACAGAGGTTTTATTCCTGGGTTCTTCTGCGAAAAATGACGGTGGCGATTTCAAAGAGGAAGATGCAAAACCCCAGCAGAATTAGAATATCCAGCCATTGGGGTAATAACCCGCCATGGCCGAGCAGAGAATGGCGGAAGGCATTGACGGAATAGGTGAGAGGAAGAGCATAGCCGATGATCTGAAGGATCAGGGGCATGGAGGTGAGGGGGAAAAAAACACCGCACAGGAAGATCATGGGGAAGCGGAAGAAATTGGAGAGGGTCATGGCCTCGAAGACCTCCCGCACCCCCACTGAAATCAGAATCCCCAAAAAAGCGAAGGCAAAACAGGAAAGGAGCGACGAGATGAGTAAGGCGAACGGGTGGGAAGCCTGCAGCCCAAAGATAAAAATCACCAAAATTAGAGCGATCAAACCCATGACCCACCCGAATGCCGCCGCCCCCAAACCCTTCCCCAGCAGGATGATCCGCAGGGAGATGGGGGCCATGAGCAGCCGCTCCAGGGCGTCGATCCGCTTTTCGAAGCTGATGACGATCGCCGACATGGAGGTCGTGGAAAAGAGCATGGTCATCCCCACCAGCCCCGGGCTGACTTCTTGAATACCCTGCGGGTTTCTTAAATAAAAAGACAGGATGAAGACGATGGGAAGCATAAGGCCCCAGCTGATGAGGGGCGGCTTGAGATAATACGCCTTCAGGTCCTTGCGGGCGATGTAATACGCCTTTTTCAATTCCCCTCCCATTATCCCATCCCTCCCATTTTCATCGGTTTATCCACGCGCATGATTTCGGCATCGACCCCCGTCATCTTCACAAATGCATCTTCCAGGGTAGGGACGAGGGATTTAATGCTCACGACCTTAATTCCATTCGCCTCCAGTCGGTTCAAAATCTGGCAGATGGAGTTATGAATCGATTCGCCATAGAGGCGTATTTTATCTTCCACCAGGGCGGCTTTCTCCACGCCAGGAAGGCCTTCAAACATCTTGGGCAGGGAGGGAGAAACTGGACGGGGCTGAATTTCCAGCACCTCCGTCTCTTTCACCATTTCCTGCAAACCCCCGGGCGCGTCGATGATTCGAATCTTTCCCTTGACGATGATCGCCACCCGGTCGCAGAGGTCTTCGGCTTCCTGGATCAGGTGGGTGGTAAGAAATACCGTTACCCCCTTCGCTTTGAGGCCCCGGATCGCGCTTCGCAACCCGCGGGCGCTCATGACATCCAACCCGGTGGTAGGTTCATCCAGGAAAAGAACCTGCGGGCGATGAACGAGGGCTGCCGCAATGGTCAACCTGCGTTTCATTCCCCGGGAGAACCCCTGGAATTTTCCCCCCTTCCGATCCAGGAGATTGAATTCCTTGAGGAGCTCTTCGGCGCGTGGCTGCCACTGGCCCCGGGGAACCCCGTAAAGCTGGGCCATGTAGACCAGGTTCTCGACAGCGCTCAGCTCCCCGTAAAGGTTCGAGCTCTCCGGGACTACGCCCACGCTCTCTTTGGCCCGCACCGGCTCTCTGATTACATCATGGCCGTTCACCACGGCCGAGCCGGAGTCGGGCCTAAGCAACCCCACGAGCATCCGGATGGTGGTGGTCTTCCCCGCCCCGTTGGGGCCCAGAAAGCCGAAGATCTCGCCTTCCTTCACGGAAAAGGTAATCTGATCCACCGCCTTAATTGCGCCGAAATGTTTGCTCAGGGTCTCGACGCGAATGATCTCCTTCTCCATCTCCTACCTCCCTCCCCTTTTCGCCCCGCCGGGAGAGACCGGCCTTTATCCCTTATTTCTTTTCCCCTTTTCCGATGCAGGGATGCTCTTCTTTAAAGCCATGGCACTCTTCCACCTGCTCGGGAGTACACTCCTCGGGCTTCCCCTTCAATTCCTCGGGGCACTGACAACCTGTCTTATTTTTTGCGCAGCACATTATTTCTTCCCTCCTTTCTTTGCGAGTGTTTGTCTATAGGTTTGGAGGAATTTTTTCAGACTCCTCAGGTTCCTTTCCATAAAAGGGATCCAGTCCCGGAGCAGTTCTTCTCCCTCTTTCGTAATGCGGTAATACCTTCGGGCCGGTCCTGTACCTGAAGTATCCCAGGTGGAAGAAACAAAGCCATCCTCTTCCAGTTTCCGCAAATGGCGGTACACCATTCCGGGATCCGCCGGCCCGTCGAGAAATCCGAAATCCATGATTTTTTCCAAAAGATCATATCCGTAGGAAGATTTCAGGCGCAGGGCCAATAGAAGGCAAGGCTGAATAAAACGTTCGGTCTTTCCCCCGGGACAATGGCAGCCGTCATCGTGACATTCCTTTTTTCGACACATGGTTTCTTCCTATATAGGATTTAAACATATATTAGATTATTTCTAACTTTCTGTCAACATTTTTCTTGACAATTCCTATCTGCACCACGGGGACCACGGGGTCAGGCATCGGTAATAAGGTATTTTCTTTGCCGCTCATCCCTTGTTCAGTTCTCTCATCAAAGTAGCCACTTCCTTTTGGAGGGTAGGCAGGATGCGTATTGCCGTTCCACAGCGGAGCGGAGCATGGGGTCAGTAGAATGATCTGAAAAGGTTTTCCCAGCGGTAAATTGAAGCAGCGGTTCACAGGTATGAGGCAGGGGACAAGCCCCTGCCCTACGCCCATTTTTCAATAAGCTAAAGTGTTACGAGATTTTCTTATAAACTTTGAGCACTTTAGCTCACTTTAGGCACTCTCGGCGCTTTTTTTGGTTGCGGCTCTGCCGCGCTGTGTTCTCTGTGGCTAACTCATAATTTTAAGCTTGCCCCCCTTCACTTTTGATTTTCGTTCATGATTCCAGAATGATAAAAAGGACACGGCCCGCACGGGAGGGGGAATCTCTCGGGAGCACAAGGAATCACTTTTTTCATGGGTAAGGGCGGGGCTTCCACCGAAGATGCCCTGTTTTCCTTCGATCCCGCCTTTTCTTTGAGGAAGAAAAGCACGGGCTATGTTCCAATCATGTTCCCGCCGGTGCTCCCTCTTTCATCCCCCTCCCGTTCGGGCTTCGTCTATCACAGTGATTTCATCAATTTATTTAAAAGTGAAGGGGGGCAAGATAATTTTAAGGAGTTGACATCCGGCTCCATACGTGATAAACAAATAATAGTTTTCTTATCATTTTTTGTTTTGCTGCTCCCCGATAGCTCAACCGGCAGAGCGGGTGGCTGTTAACCACTAGGTTGTAGGTTCGAGTCCTACTCGGGGAGCCATCCTAAGACAAGAGGCTTGGTCTTCTGCGGATCAAGCCTTTTTTATGCTTAGGCGATTGATGCCAATGTCATTTTGGGTGTACATCCTGAAGAGTGAATCGCCTGGGAATATTTATATCGGTCATACGTCCGATCTACAAAGGAGAGTTAGAGAACACAATGAAATGATGTTGGGCAAGCAAAGGTACACGAGGAAGCAAAAAGGCCCATGGTGTCTGGTTTATTCGGAAGAGTACCAAACAAGAGCTAAGGCCATGGAGCGGGAAAGGGCGTTGAAATCGGGCCGGGGACGCCAATGGATTTTCGATCATATTCTTACTTAGCAGATCAACCGGCAGAGTCCGCCTGAGGCGGATTAACCATTAGGTTGCCCGCCTGAGGCGGACTAAAGCTGACAAAAGGAAATTCCTATACAATCAAGTTCACGGGTAAAGATTTCATATTTTAACCCCGAAACCTGGAACTTGAAACTTAATCGCTCTTTATTGATGGTTTCGTAAAAAGTCCATCTGCGGCGTTGCGCTTCACCTTCGTCGTTGCAGCGTACCAGCAAAAGTACGCTTCACTCCTCAGGTTTTGCGCGCCTTGCATCTGGAGCTTTTTACGAAACCATAGTTCTGGTAACTTTTTACGAGATCATCTTTATTGATCTACAACAAAGAGATTCCGTAAGATAACAGGGAGAAGATGGGAGGGTAAAAACATCTGGGAATTACCGCCAGCGTTTCTTCCTTCGCCAGCGCTGGTAGCCCTTGCCGGAAACTTCGGATTTAATACCCAAATAAAATTCCTTGACGTCCTCGTCTTCCATCAAGTTCTGGGGGGTATTGGCCAAAACAATTCTGCCGGTCTCCAGGACATAACCGAAATGGGCGATGGAAAGGGCCATGCGGGCATTCTGTTCCACCAGAAGTATGGTCGTCCCTTCGCGATTGATCGTCTGGATAATCTTAAATATCTCCCGTACCAGAATAGGCGATAATCCCAGAGAAGGTTCATCCAGCATGAGAAGTTTGGGCCGGGTCATTAAGGCGCGCCCAATGGCCAGCATCTGTTGTTCCCCCCCGCTCAGGTAACCGGCTTGCTGGGAGGATCTTTCCTTAACGATGGGGAAGTAACGGATCACCCGGTCTAAATCCTCCTGTACTCCCTTTTTGTCTTTTCTGGTATAAGCCCCCATCCGCAGGTTCTCCCACACGGTCAGCTCGGGGAAGACCTCTCTTCCTTCAGGAACCATGGCGATGCCCAGGTTGACGATGTCTTCAGCGTCCATGCCATCGATCCTTTGCCCCATGAATTCTATAGTTCCCTTGTCCGGTTGATCCTCCAGGAGTCCCATGACGGTCTTGAGGGTCGTCGTTTTCCCCGCTCCATTTCCGCCAAGGACCACTGAAATAGTCCCTTCCTGTATGTCCAGAGAGATCCCCCGCAAGGCTTTGATCAATCCATAATATAGGGTTTCAATATTCTTAACCTGTAAGATGCTTCCCACTTTATTTACCCCTCTCCCAAATAAGCCTTCAACACCTCGGGATGTTTTTGGATTTCCTGCGGAATCCCTTCGGCGATCACCTGACCGTAATTTAGAGCCAGAACCCGATCGGAAATACCCATGACCAGGTTCATGTCGTGCTCCACCAAAAGAATGGTAATTCCAAAATCATCCCGGATATCCCGGATGGAAAAAATCAGGTTTTCTTTCTCTTCCAGGTTCATTCCCGCAGAGGGTTCATCCAATAATAAAATTTCCGGCTCCAGAGCAAGGGCCCGCCCCAATTCGATTAACTTTTGGGTGCCGTAAGGAAGGTTAATAACCATATGGTTCCTGGCCGCCTGCAGTTCCAGAAAATCAATGATCTTTTCAACCTGCCCCCGGTTTTGGATCTCCTCCCGGGCAGCTTTGGAATTCGCATGAAGAAAAGTGGCCCCTGACCAGATCCCGGTTTTTAACTTGGTATGTCTTCCTAACATCAGGTTATCCATTGTGGTCATGTGCGCAAAGAGCTCGATATTCTGGAAAGTACGGGCAATCCCCACCTGGGCAACCTGATATGGTTTCAATGGAGTAATATCCTGATCTTTGAAAAATATCTTCCCGCTGTTAGGCTTGTAAAGCCCGCTGATGCAGTTAAAAACTGTGGTCTTGCCTGCTCCGTTGGGTCCGATGATGGAGTAAATTTCACCCTTGTTCACAGCGAAGCTGACCCCGCTCAGGGCTTTCAATCCCCCGAAGCTGATGGATAAATTTTCGACCTTTAAATGCGCCATACTTGTCCCTATTTATCGTTGGGGAGATGAGGTGGTAGGGAAATGGGGAAAATCTCTCTCCCTATCACCCTATCTCCCCATCTCCCTATCTCCCTAAATGTTTTTACTTGGTAATCCGCATCCAGTCCGAAAGCCTTTTAATGTTTCCATCCGGTTGAACCTGTCCGAAATAGACATGTTTACCCCCCTGATGATCCGTAGGGGTGAAAGTGATAGGTGGTCCAGTTCCCTGCCAGTCTTTCATGGTTTCCATCGCCTTAACAAACGACTCGGGGTCCAAATTTCTTCCAGCTCGCTTGATTCCTTCAACGAAAGGCTCGGCAAACACCATCCCGGCTATATAGAAGGTAGACCACCGCTCTTTAGGCTCGTATTTCTGGTGCCAGGCGCGATATTTGACCATCAAAGGATGATTCGAATCCGGGGTTTCTCCGAAGTTGGAATGGATCATTCCGGCCCAGAGACCTTTGGTAACGCCCATCATGGCCACTCCGTCGGAGAGCGTGCTGCTGGTTCCCCATTGCGGTTTGAACCCGATCTTGGCGCATTCACCCAGAAGTAATGCCCCGTGAGTTGGCATCGCCCACATGATCACTGCCTCTGCTCCCGAGGCTCTCAGTTTCAGAGCATGAGAACTCAGGTCCCTGTCGGTTACCTCGGCGGAAACCGAAGCGACCAGCTGTAGGTTTTTTTCCTTGACATACCGCTCCACGCCTTCCAAGCCCTGTTTTCCGTAGTCATCGTTCTGGTAGAACATGGCGATCTTGGTGATCTTCATATTCTCATGGAAATACTGGGTCAGGGCATAGGCTTCATCGATGTAAAGGGGATAGATCGGGAATATATATTTCTGGAACGGCTGAATCCAGTTGGTAACGCCGGTGCACCCGAAGCTTACCATCGGCACTTTACTCTCTGAAAAATAATCCCTAACGCTCATGCCCGGGCCAACCCCTACGCAACCCACCGCCGCAAATATTCCGAGCTGTTCCACGAATTCTTTGCCGATGGCTTTGGTCTTGGCCGGCATATAAGAATCATCTCGCAGGAAATATTTGATTTTCCTTCCGTGAATTCCGCCTTCATCGTTAATTCCTTTGAAATAAAGCCCGGTGCCCCGAGCCACGGCTCCCCAGAGAGCAGCCGGTCCGGTCTGAGGACCTGTCTGCCCCACGAGGATCTCTGTATCGGTCACGCCTCTAACCGCCTGGGCGAAGCTTCCCCCAGGGATTATAAGAACAGCCAAGATCAACAGAGCAGATAACATATAAAAAACTCTTGCTTTCATTCCGGTCTCCTTTCTCGTCCTTTTTTATCTCAACTTTTTTAACCTTTCACCTATTACCCATTACCTATAACTTATCACCTATCTTTTCTTCACCTCCTTCGTTCTAATCCTCAGACCTTCTTGACGAAGTGCTTACCCAGCAAGCCACTGGGCCTAAAACAGAGCATAAGCACAATGATGGCAAAGGCCACCACCGATTTAAAGGCCAGGGAGACATAACCTCCAAAAAGGTTTTCCACTACTCCCAGGATCGCCCCGCCAACGGCAGCTCCCGGCAGGCTGGTCATTCCCCCCAGCACGGCGGAGGCAAAAGCTTTCATCAATGGATCCATCATCATGGTTGGGTCTAAAATCGTAAGGGCGGCAATGAACATGCCGGCCACGGCCCCGATAAACGAACTGAGCGCCCAGGTGAATGAGAAGATACGCTTGGTGCGGATGCCCATCAGGCGGGCAACCAGCCGGTTCTGCTGGGTGGCCCGCATAGCCGTGCCCAGCTTGGAATACTGGAAGAAAAAGAAAAGAAAGCCTATCATAATCAAGCAGATGATGATCGTCCAAAAATTAATTTTACTGATTACCAGGCCGAAGAAATTATAAGTCTCGAATCCAGAAATGGGGAATGGCATAGAACGAGGATCAGGCCCCCATTTCCACCCGGCCAGCCCCATGAGCATCATCTCAAAGCCCAGGGTTATGATAATCATGCCAATTACCGTGGGATTTTTTGCCGGCCGCAAAAAGGTAAATTCCAAAAAAATCCCCAGCATCGAGGCAAATAGTAAAGTCAAAAGCAGCGCAAGGGGGAAGGAAATTTGGTAACTTTCCAACAGGACAAAGGCTATGAAGGAACTGATCATGGCCATTTCCCCCTGGGCGAAATTTAACACATCCGAGGTCTTATATATAATGACCATGGCCAGAGCCAGGAGAGCATAACAAAAACCGACAGCCAACCCACTGATAATTAATTGCCCCAGCATTCTTCCTCCTCGTTTTTCTATACGGACGCAGATTTACGCAGATACACGCAGAAAAAATTAAAGAATTTTTAAAAATAAATCCTGAAAATCTGCGTTCATCTGCGTCCAATTAAATTAAAAAGGGTACGTCTTCCAGTATTTTTTAATACGCAGCCAGATTCCGAAAATCCCCAGCGGTTCGAAGAGCACGATCAGGACCATAATCAAGCCGTATACGATAATGGCCACATTCGATATGCCGCCCATACTCATGTATTGTTCTGAAAAACTTACCAGAAGGCTCCCAATGCCCGGGATATCCTGAATCGCCTGCAACTTGACATCCATATAGGTCATGAGCGTGGCTCCGGCAATGGAGCCCATAATCGAGCCTACTCCTCCGACCACCACCATGGCCAGAAAAGTGATGGACATGATGATATGGAAGCCCTCCGGATTGATGAAGCCCAGGATGAAGGCATAAAGCCCTCCCGCTATGCCGGTGTAGAAGGCGCTTATGGCAAAGGAAAGGGTTTTATAGTAGGTAAGGTTCACCCCCATGGTTTCGGCGGCCACATCACTGTCACGGATGGCGATTAAAGCTCTTCCCACCTTGGTTTTAAATAATTTGACGGCTGCAATTGTCAGGATGATGCCGATGCCCACAATCAGGTAGTAGAAATGGAGGTCTTTCATCGCCGTCCCAAAAAGGTAAAGCTTGGGGGCCTGCATGCCCATGCGCCCGCCGAAAAACTCGGTGTGTTTAATCACGGTGATCGCGGCCATTCCGAATCCCATGGTGGCGATGGCCAGGTAAGGCCCTTCCAGGCGTAAAGAAGGGAGGCCGAGCAAAAAGCCAAACCCGGCGGATATTAAGGCAGCCAGGGGAAGGGCGATAACAAAAGGGAGGCCTAGTTTAGTTACGAACATAACCGTCGTAAAAGCTCCGATGGCAAAGAAACCCGCATGGCCCAAGGAAATCTGGCCGGTGTAGCCCACCAGGATGTTGAGGCCGATGGCCACGATGCAATGGATGATGATCAGATTGACCAGATAAATAGACAACCCCAGGATATGCGTCTTGGCCACGATCCACGGCAATATCATGAGGAAGGCAAAGAAGAGGAGGGAAGAGACCAGAATGGTCCTGCTCTTGAAGAGTTCAATATCTTCGTAATAAGATCTTTTAATATCCAATCTTCACACCCCGCCATTTAGAATAGTCCATATTGGACGATTTCTTTAAAGCGAAGTGATTCTATACAATTCACATGAAAAATTGCAAGGTATTTTTTGATGAACTCGTAAAAAAAGTTTTAAATGCTGTTTTCCGTCATTCCGGCCCCGTATTAAGTACGGGGTAAACTCCAGCCGGAATCCAGTCCCGCTCGGAGCGGGATTCAAATGCTTATAAATACCCTGGACTCCGCTTTTCACCGGAGTGACGATTTTTACGAGACCATCAAATATAACCAGAAATAGATATTCCTTGAGCCATCATGAAAAATGCCTTATATTATACGGAATGAAATTCGACCTCCAGCCGCAATCGCCCTATAACCTTAGCCGCTGCGCCTTGATTTTCAGCCAGTTCCCTCTGGATGGAACCGACGTGTGGATTCCCGCCCGGGAAATTCTTCCGGCCCAGTATCGCCGGCTTTATGCCGTGGAAAATGAACTCATCCTGGCCATTGTGGAACAGGGCAATGATTCGCGGCTGATCGTGCGCACCCATCCCTCCCACCCTAAGAAACTTGCCTCCTTCCAATCCATGATCGCCTGGCAGTTTCATCTTGACGCTCCTCTGGAAGCATTCTACAAGAAAGCCCGGAAGCATCCTTTCTTCCAACCCATCCTGAAAACTCTTTACGGGGTCAAGCCCCTGCGCACTCCCACTCTTTTCGAGATGGCCATCATCGCTATCACCGAGCAACAAATCTCTTACCCGTTGGCGGTGAAGATGCGCGCAAGGCTAATCGAAGCCTTGGGGGAAAAGATGGTTTTTGAAGGAAAAACCTACAGAGCTTTTCCCACAGCGCAGTCAATAGCGGAATGCCGGGTCGATGATCTGCGCGCCCTTTCTTTTTCCGGCCGGAAGGCAGAATACCTCATCGACTTCTCCCGCAAGATAGCCGATGGGAGCTTTAAGCTGGATGATCTGCGCGATCGGGAAAACGAAGAAGTGATCGCTGCGATCACATCTCTTCGGGGTTTTGGACGATGGAGCGCCGAGTATCTTCTGACCCGCGGATTGGGGCGTTCCGATGTCTTTGCCGCAGATGATTTAGTGGTCCAAAGGCTCGTGGGAAAATACCTGGGTCCCGGCCACCGGGTTACCGCTCAAGAATGTCGGAAAATTATGGATGAATGGGGCAATGTAAAAAGGTGGGCGGTCTTTTACTTCCTTTGCGCTTCCCGGTTGAAGTTGATCTGAAGGTCATCCTCTTTTCTGACCTTCTTCCTCCCGCAAAACCCTCCTTAGGAGTTTACCAATGCTATTTTTGGGTAGGTCCTTTCGGAATTCAATAAACCTGGGATATTTATAGGCAGCCATCTTATCTTTGGACCAGTCGATCAACTCTTCTTCGGTTATCTTGCCAGCAAAATCCGGTCTTAAAACGACGAAAGCTTTAACCGTCTCTCCTCTTTTGGAGTCGGCAACAGGAATACAGGCGGCTTGCTCCACAGCCGGATGGCGCATCAAGAAGCCCTCCACCTCTTCCGGAGCGATGTTGTATCCGGAAGCTTTGATCATCTCCTTCTTTCGCCCCAGGAAATAAACATAGCCATCCTCGTCGTGTTTCCCCATATCGCCGGTATAAACGCGCCCATCCCGCAAGGCATTTTTGGTCTCTTCTAATTTTTCCCAATAGCCCTTAAAAACTGCCGGGCTCTTGACCGTGATCTCGCCTACCTGCCCAACCCCGAGTTCCTTTTCCGGGTCATCGAAATCCACGATCATGCGATCCGTCTCATAAATGGGAATCCCCACGCTGCCGATTCGCGGTTTGTCCAGGGGGCTGAAGGTATCGCAGGTGTGGGTCTCACTCAGGCCATAGGCCGCTTCTACGAGAATTCCCCCTCTGGTGGCCTTGCCCCAATCCTCCACCAGTTTTTCATTCAGGAAAACCCCGAAACTCGTGCACGGGTTAATGCCCAAAGAACTGAGGTCGTAATTGCCGATGTCGGGGAGGGTTAAAATATCCATGTTCATGGGGACCGTGCTGTACATCTTGGTGCATTTCAGGGCGCTGATGGCCGTGGCCGTGGCCCGGGCATCAAAGCGGGTGAGAATGGCCATTGTGCATCCGGCATAAAGAGGAGACGTCATGCCCCAGAGCATGCCGGCGATATGGTAGATGGGCATGGAGGTCAACATAATATCTTCAGGAATATATTTATAAACCTGGGCATTAGCCGCGGACTTAAAAAGCTGATTCCCATGGGTAAGCATGGCCCCCTTGGGTAAACCGGTGGTTCCGCCGGTGAACTGCAACAAAGCCACATCTTCCATGGAAATTTCCGGGGATTTATATGGAGGACCTTCTGTTTTTAGGATTTCCATCAATTCCACCGTATCCGGGAATTTTAGCTTTGGCTCCTGCCTGGATTCATGTATGGGAATGATGGGTTTGGGGGGCAGAAAATCGGCATAGCTGGCGACTAACACTTTTTCCAGGCTGGATTTCTTGCGGACTTCCTCCACAACCGGATAGATTTGATCTATACAAATAATTACTTTAGCCTTGGTGTCATTCACCTCCGTTTCCAGCTCCCAGGCCTTAAACATGGGGCTGCAGGGCACCACAATGGCCCCGGCCTTATGGGCGGCAATTTGAGAGATCACATACTGGGGGCAGTTCTGCATAAAAAGGGCGACCCGATCTCCCTTCTGCACATTATTCTTGGCCAGGTAGGCAGCTAACCGATCCGTAAACGCGTCCAGATCGGAGTAGGAGATTTCTGCTCCATAATAATTAATCGCTGTCTTCCGCGGCTGAGTCCTGGCATGATAGCGCAGGTATGCAAAAATAGGCTTCCGCCCAAGTTTGTAGAATAGCTTCTCCGGAATTCCCTCCGGCCAATTTTTCATCCAGATTTTTTCCATAATCCTACTTTATTCCCCCTTACGCTTAATACTACCTTGTAAAAATTAGCGTTATAGTGAATTTCACTTTGTCGTGGCCCGGGGGTCAGGGTGCTGAGCGCGGGCAGCATCGGCCGGGAGAATACCTAAACCCAAGCTTCCGCTGAGTTTCCGCAACAGCAGGCCGGGTGTTCTTTCCCGCCTTATCCATGGAAGGACCACTGCCTCATGATGCCAAGCGAAGCGCCCTGGCCCCCGGGCCCGGGAAAGCCTCTCAATATTACGTTAAATTTTACGACGCAGCCCTAGTGCCGAAGAATTTCCTTTTTTATATTTTACCCCTTCTTAGCAAATCCACGGCTATCTCTGCCAATCCCAGTTCCCTTAATTTTTCCTCCTTGGGAATGCCATTTGAATCCCACCCTCGTAGTTCGTAATACTCATCCAGCATGCGATTCACCTTCTCTTCGGTGAGGTGCATTCCTTTCGCCGGACCGGAGGGAAGAGGGTCATAAACCCGCTCCGGCGGCATATCATATTTTCGCCCAAAATCATCAACTTCTCTCACCCAGAAGGCTCGCGTTAGATTCCAGACTTTTTCCGAGATCTGAAAGAGCTTCTCTTTGTCATAACCAAATCCGGTAACCGCATTGAATGCCTTCACGTACTCGCCGAAGTCAAGTTTAACCTCCAGCCAGGGGAACCGGCAGACACCGAACATCTCCATCAAGGGCCGCAGGGTCTGCAGTTCCTTGACCAGCCTGGCCCGGCCTTCTATGTTGCCCCTTCCCATCTCCATGTCCTGAACGATAGCCCAGGAGCGGGTGTGCTGGGCGCCGATGTCCGAAGTCATGAAGGAAAGGAGCATGGCCGGCGCGCCCCGGCACTCATAGGCCGAGAACTCCAGGCCTTTGACCTGCATGGCGTATCTTGCACTCTTTTGGCCCAATTTTTGGGCCATCGCCCTCGTTCCTTCGGCCATCAGGCTGCCCAGGTTGCCTTCCCTATAAGCAATTTTCTTCAGGATTGTTTTCATGGCTTCCACGTTGCCGAAGCTTAGGTCTATTCCATTCAGTTGATTCTTGGGCAACACTCCCTTCTCGACGCATTCCATGGCAAAAGCGATAATCCCTCCGGCGGCAATGGTATCCATCCCCAAATCATCGCAGAGGTAGTTGAGATATTGCACATCCTCAATGTCCTCCACCAGGCAATTGGAGCCCAGCATGCCGATGGTCTCATACTCCGGGCCGTCGATGAAGGTCCCGTACTTCCTGGAATGGGTGTAATTGCCGCAGTTGAGAGGGCAGGCGAAGCAGGCTTTGTCCCGAACTAAAATTTTTTCCCTCATCGGTTCAGGAGCCAGAGATGCCTGCTTTTCATAAACTCCGTAGGCGAAGTTTTTCGTCGGCAGGACGCCCATGCCCTGGCACCAGTCGGTTATGTCGGTCGTTCCATACTGGCGGAATCGTTTAAAGTACGGATGGCTGGTGATATGTTTCAGGGCAGCTTTGGAAACACGGATAAGCTCTGAGGTGTCGTAAAGAGGAATTCCTCCGGTCCCACGAATGGCGATCGCCTTCAGCCTCTTCGATCCCATGACCGCGCCCATGCCGCAGCGCCCGGCTTGCCGGCCGAATTCGTGGTTGATGTTGGCATACTTCACCCGGTTTTCCCCAGCCGGGCCGATGGTGGCCACATGGAAGGATTCTCCAAGTTCCTTTTTCAACTCTTTCTCTAAGTCCAGCGCTCCTTGGCCCCAGTATTGGCTGGCATCCCGCAGCTCCACCTGATCGTCATCGATGAAAAGATAAAGCGGTTCCTCTGAAGCCCCCTCCAGAATGATCATGTCGTAGCCGGCGTACTTTAACTCGGCCATGAGCAGACCCCCGAGATTGCTATCCCCGTAACCTCCGGTCAGAGGGGATTTCGCGCCGAAGACGATCTTGGCCGCGCTTGGCCAGAAGGTCCCGGAGAGCGGGCCGGTGGCCATGACCAATTTATTCTCCGGGCTGAGCGGATCAGTGCCCGCAGGAATTTCCTCATAGAGGATCTTGGCAATGAACCCTCTTCCTCCGATCCATTCTTTGGCCATGTCCGGGTCCAAGCCTTGCTTCTCTATCTTCTTTTGGGTCAGGTTGACCCGCAGGATTTTTCCGCCGTATCCAAACATCTCATTCCCTCCCTTCGATCGCCCCCGGGGCGCAAACGGATACGCACTCGCCGCAGAGGTCGCATTTAATGGGGTAGGAAAAGTCTTTGTGGGTGAAGAGGACCTTCAGCGGGCATTCTTCCAGGCAAATCCCGCAAAAATCACATTTCTCAGGATCGATTCTATAGACCCCTCCTCTTTCGGCAATGGCCTCACTGGGACAAACCTCCTGGCAGCGCCCGCACTGGTTGCATACATGAATCTCGAAAGTCCCGGGTTCCGGGAATTTTCTCTCGATACGGAGCGCTGCTTTTTTGGGGTTGTTCTCTTGAAAATGGGCCAGGCCGCAAATCACCTGGCAAAGAGAACACCCCGTGCATTTCTCGTGGTGTAATGCCAGAGTTTTCATTGAACCATGCTCTCCATCCGGGAAAAAGTTGTTCTCAGAATCTCGATCAATTCATCGATCTGTTTTTCTTCGATGATGAAAGGAGGACCAACCATGACCATATCCCCTTTCACTCCGTCAACAAACCCCGTCCCCGGGTAAAGAACAAGGCCGTTTTGAAAGGCCAGGTCGATTGCTTTTTCGGCAAATTTGTCCGAACGCGGGAAAGGTTCTTTGGTTTTTCTATCCCGCACAAATTCGATGGCCGTCATCAGCCCTTTGCCGCGCACATCGCCTACAAACGGGAACGATTTCAATTCTTCCAGTTTTTGCAAGAGGTATGCGCCCTGCTTCCGGCATTGTTCAACGAGATTATTTCTTTGAATATAACGGATCACGGTCAGGCCAACAGCGCAGGCCACCGGATGATGGGAAAAAGTATGGCCGTGGGTAAATCCGCCGCTCTTCTCTCGCAACCGCTCGGCAATTTCCTCCCGGGTGATCACCGCTGAAAGGGGAAAATATCCCCCGCTCATCCCCTTGCCAGCGACCATGATGTCCGGCTGAACATCAAAGTGTTCGACTGCAAACCACCTGCCGGTCCGGCCCATTCCGGCCATCACCTCGTCATCAATGTAGAGGGTCCCGTAGCGTTGGCAAATCTCTTGAATCAGGGAAAGGTACCCGTCGGGAGGCACGACCGCACCCACGGTTGCCCCAATGACTGGCTCCATAATGACGCCTGAAATAGTATCCGGCCCTTCCACCTGGATCAGATTTTCCAGGGCCTTAGCGCATTTTAAATTACATTCCGGATAGACCAGGTCATAAGGACAACGGTAACAATAAGGCGGCGGGAAATGAGGAAAGTTGAGTAAAAGAGGAAGAAAGGGTTTTCTGGAGCCGATCCGGCCGGTCACGGAGAGAGATCCCAGAGTATTGCCGTGATAACTGTGCCATCGGGAAGCCACCCGCCACCTTTGAGGCTGTCCGGATTCCAGACAATACTGCCGCGCCAGTTTTATGGCCCCTTCCACGGCTTCGGAGCCTCCGGAGAGGAAATATATCTTATCCATTCCTGCCGGAAGAATCTCCGCCAGGGCATCGGCATATTCTTCGACGGAGCGGGTGGTAAACTGCGTGCCATGCACATAGCCAACCTGATTCATCTGATCAATGACCGCTTGAGAAATTTCTCTCTGACCGTGCCCGATGTTTACGACCAGGGCCCCGCCGGATCCATCGAGGTATCGTTTCCCTTTCTCGTCGTAAAGATAGACCCCCTCTCCCCGGGTGATCAAGGGATATTTATGGGCCATCTTTCGATAAAAGACGTGACCTTGCGGATAACCATATTCCATTTTTCCTCCCTAAATTATGATGAACTCGTAAAAAGTTCCGTTTTCGTCATTGCGAGGAGTTCCGCCAATGCGGTACGACGAAGCAATCCCCTATTTTCAAGGACTTATAAAAACGAGATTGCTTCGCTTTCGCTCGCAAGGACTCTTCTGCCGATTTTTTACGAGATCATCAAATATAGCCAAACATATTTGAAATTTTGCGGAACCACCATTTTGGAGAGCGCAACAGCCTTTCGCTTAACTCCCTGTAGCGGCTTTGATATATTCTACTATTTTCTGATCGGCCACACTAATTTTCTTTTACCGTTGTTTACAATCTGGCCAGATAAAATGTCAATAGAATAGAATTACGGGACGTTGTTGAGAAGCTTAAGTATTATCATCTCTCAGATTTTGTTTTGAAGATCCGAAACTTACTTAAGTTAGTCAACAACGTCCCCCAAACTCTTTATCGCCTGGCCTCGGTCAATTTCGGATCCAGCAGATCTCGGAGTCCATCCCCCAGCAAATTGAATCCCAGCACCGCCACAGCAATGGCCAGGCCGGGGAATATGGCCAGCCGGGGAGAGATTTCCATGAAGGTTTGGGCCTCGGCCAGCATTCGGCCCCAACTGGCATGGGGAGGTTGGGTTCCCAGGCCGAGGTAACTCAGCGCCGCCTCCGCGAGGATGGCGATGGCCAACTGCACCGTGCCCTGCACGATCAAAGGAGAAAGGGTATTCGGCAAAATAGTGCGCCAGATGATCGCTTTATTCGTTTGCCCAATGGCCCGGGCCGAAGTTACGTAATCTCTTTGCCAAACCGAGAGGGACGCTCCCCGGGTGAGACGAGCGAAAATAGGGATGTTGAATATCCCGATAGCCACCATGCTGTTGATGATTCCCGGGCCGAAGGAGGAAGTGACCAATATGGCGCTGAGAACCGCCGGGAAACCATACAAAACATCTGCCAGCCGCATGACCCCTTCATCCTTCCAACCCCTCCAATATGCCGCCAGAGAACCCAGCAAAACTCCAAACCCCATGCCGATCCCCACAGCCACCCAGCCGACGACGAGGGAATTTACCGCTCCTTTCATCACCCGGCTCAGGATGTCCCGGCCGTACTGATCTGTTCCTAAAAAATTAGCGGGGCCAGGAGGCTGGAACCGTTTGGAAAGGTTCATGCGGTTGGGATCATGGGGAGTATAGAAAACGCTGAGGAAGGCCGTGACCACTATGGCCATGACCAGAATTCCTCCCACGACCAAATTCATGTTCCGAAACGCCCGCCTCAACCCCTTAACTCCTTGCCATCCCCCAGGCGAATCCGCGGATCAACGACCCCATAAAGCACATCGACCCCGAAGTTCACTATTACGATAAAGAAAGCAATCAGCAAACTAACCCCCTGAACAACAGGCAAATCCCGCTGCCCGATGGCCAGGAAAACTAGCCGGCCCAGTCCCGGTAAGTTGAAGACATTCTCGATCACGATGGCTCCGGCAAGAAGTTCCCCCATCTGCAGGCCGATGATGGTTACCACCGGAATCAGAGCGTTGCGCAGGGCGTGTTTGTACACCACTATTTTTTCGGCCAGGCCTTTGGAACGGGCAGTGCGGATGTAATCCTCCCCCAGGGCCTCAAGCATGCAGGAACGGGTGAGCCGGGCCAGCACAGCGGCCCGAATGAGCCCGAGAGAAAGAGCCGGAAGCAGCAATGACTTCAGGGCCCCCAGCGGGGTTTCCGTCCAGGATTTGAACCCTCCGGCTGAAAACCATTGCAGGTGGACGGCAAAGAATAGGATAAGAAGAATTCCCGCCCAGAAGGCCGGGATGGCCAGGCCAATCTGGGAAAAAACCATCACCCCGTAATCCCCCGGTTGGTTGCGATGAGTGGCCGCATAAATGCCCAGAGGCACGGATAAAACCACCGCAAAAAAGATAGACAGAATGGCCAGCGGGATTGTTACGGTCAGGCGGGATGCAATCAGGGCGCTGATAGGAACATCATAGGTAATCGACCGGCCAAAATCTCCCCGGACCAAAGCGCTTAGCCAATTCCAGTACTGGACTGTCAGGGGCAGGTCCAGCCCCAATTTATGGCGTAGCTCTTTCAAATTTTCAGGGGTGGCCTGAACCCCTAAGATGATCTGGGCCGGATCTCCCGGGATGACCTTAAGGACAAGAAAGATCATCCCGGAAACCAGGAGCAGAGTGGCGGTCAATATGAGGATGCGTTTGCCGAAAAAAGCGAACATAGGAGTTCATTGGACGCAGATTTACGCCGATAACCGCAGATAATAAAATTTTGTAACACTTTAGCGCTTTGTAAAAAGGTGTGTTGTAAGGGCCAAGGGGTTCCAGGGGCCGGGGGCCAGAGCGTAACGCTTGGAATCATAAGGCGCTTATTTCTCCGCATATGGGGCGGGCAAGAACCCCCGCCTCCTCCGTAGGAAAAGATCTTTTGTCCTCGTGGCCAAGCGGAAACCCAACCGATGCTTCCGGCGCGTTCCGCTCTAACCCCCGGCCCTCAACAAAGGCTTTTATACCATTTTTTCAAATCGCTAAACTGATCCAAAATCTTTAATTTCTTTTTTATTTGAGCTTCTTGCAAAAGTCCGTAATTTACCCTTCGACAGGCTCAGGGTGAACGGGCTTAGGTTGAAATTATTTAGTTTTTCCGTTCGTGGTGAGCTTGGCGAACCACAAAAAATACTTTTGCAAGAGGCTCATTTAATATCCGTTTTTTCTGCGTTGATCCGCGTCCCATTATTCTTTATTTCTGCAGGTAAACTTCCGAAGCGTCCGCGGCGATCGTGGGATAATCCTGCCACCAGTTCATCACCTCTTTTTTCATCGCGGGCAGGGCCGGATAGACAAAGAGGTAGGCATTGACAAAATCATCGGCCAGCATGCGCTGGGCCTCCGCATAAATTTTCTTCCGGGCCTCCTCTTTCATCTCCTCTTCAGCTCTCTTCATAAGCTCCTGGAATTTCGGATTGTTGTAACGGAAGTAATAATCCGGCCGCCCGTAGATTTCGATGTCGAAAGGTTCGGCATGGCCGATGACCGTAAGCTCATAATCCGCATTCCTGAAAACCCGGTCAATCCATTGGCCCCACTGGATGACTTCAATAGTGAGCTTGATGCCCACCCTGGAAAGTTGATCGGCGATAATCTCCCCCGATCTCCTAGCATAGGCGTAAGGTTCGGGGAGCTTGATCACGGCTTCGAATCCATTCGGATACCCGGCTTCGGCCAGGAGCCTTCTGGCTTTTTCCGGATTGTAGGGATGGAGGCCTGAAAGATCAATATAGTATGGGTTGGTCGGGTCCATATGAGTGCCGATGGGCGTTCCGTATCCGGCCACGGCCCCCTCCATTACGGCCTTGCGGTCAATAGCCAGGGTGATGGCCTGGCGCACCCGGGGATCATTGAAGGGTTTGCGGGAGTTGTTCATGGCCATGATTACATCCGTGGTGGTGTGCCCTTTGAGCACTTTAAAGCGCGGGTCTTTCTCCAGGGCCGGAGCGTTCTCCGGGGAAAGGTCATAGGAGATTACATCTAGGTCGCCCGCGCGGAGAGCCGCCAATTGGGCGCTGGGGTCGGGAATAAATTTAAAAATCACCTTGTCCAGGTAGGGAATTCCCTTCAGGAAATAATCAGGATTACGCACCATGGTCACGCTGTCTCCCCGTTTCCATTCGGCCAGCTTGAAGGGGCCGGTTCCGATTGGCTGGCTTTTCAGGCGGTCCGCTGTCTGCTGGGAAACAATCACGGCATCCCCCCGGGCTAAATTAAAAAGGAGATTGGAGTCGAATTTTTTAACTTTAAACTTAACGGTCAAAGGATCGATGACCTGGATAGCTTCGATCCCCGCGTAATATTTCCGGTTGGTCGCGGCCGTCTTGGGGTCTAAAAGCCTTTCGAAAGAATACTTTACGTCTTCGGCGGTTAAGGGTTTCCCGTCGTGGAACTTGATCCCCTGCTGGAGAATGAAGGTATATTCTTTCCCGTCGCTGGAAATTTTAAAGCTTTTGGCCAGGGCGGGAACCACTTTTCCATTGCGGTCAACCTTGACCAGACTTTCCAGGATGTTGTAGTGGACCACCCGCTTGATGGCGGACGCCGGGTTCGTTGTCGGATCCAGACCCAGGGGTTCGGCTGACATGGCAATGGTCAGCGTCCCTCCAGGGGTTGGCTTTTGCGCTAATGCTTCCCCGGAAAGGATTCCCCCAAAAACCAGGATGAAGAAGATCGGAAAAAGTCCGGCCCATTTTCCTAAATGCGCTTGTTTAAACATTTTAGAATTCCCTCCTTAATGATCCGTTAGTGGTGAGTCGTAAGTTGTGAGTTGCTTTTATCTTTTGACAAGGAGCCTTTTCCCTTGCGCTTAACGCTTGGCGTCTTTTTGTCATTCCGGCGAAAGCCGTCCGCCTCAGGCGGACGGTTCTTTCAAATAGTTATAAGTTCTCTGGACTCCGGTTTTCACCGGAGTGACGACTTTTTACGAGATCCTCAAATTTGTTTAGGGGTTCGCCCTTAAAATTCTATTTATCTCTGCGCTCTCAGCGTTCTCTGCGGTAAAAAGATGTATAACTTTTATAGCACCGAGGGGAGAAGATGGCAAGTTTTTCAGTATTTTACCTCAAGCAAGAAAAGCCCCTGGGGAGGGGCTGTAATGCCCGCTTGACGACGGTCCAGAGCTTTCTGAATTTTCTGGAAATCTTCCCTGGTAATCTTTCCTCGACCGACATTCACCAGCGTTCCCACGATGTTACGCACCATATGCTTTAAAAATCCATCGGCTTCGATGGTGAAGTGGAGGAAAACCTTTTTTTTTACAAACCATTCCGCCTTAAAAACTTCCCTTACCGGTTCAGTTGGATCCGGGTCGGCAGCCTGGAATGATGAAAAATCCTGCCTCCCCAAAAGATTTCTGGCGGCATCCTGCATGGCCCTTACCTCCAGCGGCGCGGGAATATGCCAGGAGTAATTGCGAAAGATGGCCGAAGGGAGTTCCTGGTTGAGGATCACATAAAGGTAGGTTTTTCGTTTGGCCCCGAATTGGGCATGGAAATGTTCATCCGCTTCTTCGACGGATTTGATGATGATGTCAGAGGGAAGGAGGCTCTTGAGACCACGGAGAAAACCATCCGGCGGGATTGAAGAAGAGGTCTTGAAGTTGGCCACCTGACCCAGCGCGTGAACGCCGGCATCCGTCCTTCCGGAAGCTATCAGGCGAACACGCTGCTTAGTCATTATCTCTATTTTCTTTTCGATGACCTCCTGGATGGTCAGGGCATTGGGTTGAACCTGCCAACCGTGGTAATTCGTCCCATCATATTCGATCAGGAACTTAATGTTGCGCATCAATTTATTCTTTAGATTCTTTCCACAACCATGGCCCCGCCCATGCCTCCGCCAACGCAAAGAGTGGCCAGTCCATAACGCGCCTGGCGCTTTTTCATCTCGAAGAGCAGCGTAACCAGAATACGCGCTCCGCTGGCTCCGATGGGATGGCCCAGGGCAATCGCTCCGCCGTTGACATTCACCTTTTCCAGGTCCCAGCCCATCATCCGGCTGACATAGACAGCCTGGGCGGCAAAGGCTTCGTTGGCTTCCACCAGGTCCAGGTCTTTCACGGTCAACCCGGCCCGGGCCAGGGCTTTCTCACTGGCCGGAACCGGACCTGTGCCCATGATATCCGGAGCCACACCGGCCGTGGCATAAGCCTTGATCAGGGCTATGGGCTCAAGGCCAAGCGCCCTAACTTTTTCCCCTGACATGACTACTACGGCTGCTGCGCCGTCGTTGATTCCCGAGGCGTTGCCGGCCGTAACCGTTCCATCCTTCTTGAAGGCCGGCCGGAGTCCGGTCAGAGCTTCCATGGTTGTGCCTGGGCGGGGGTGCTCATCCGTATCGAAAATAACCGGGTTCCCTTTTTTCTGGGGGATGGGCACGGGAACGATTTCATCCTTGAACCTTCCTTCTTTAATTGCCTTCCCGGCTTTTTGCTGGCTGCTCAAGGCGAAGGCATCCTGATCCTGCCGGGTAACTCCGAACCTTTCGGCTACGTTTTCGGCGGTGACGCCCATATGATAGCGGTTGAAGATGTCCAGCAGGCCGTCATGAATCATTCCGTCCACCAGGGGCCCATCGTTCATCCTGTATCCCCAGCGCGCTCCCGGCAGTAAAAAAGGGGCCTGGCTCATGGACTCTATCCCTCCGGCAACGACAATATCCGCGTCGCCGGCCTTGATGGCCTGGGCGGCCATCATAACCGATTTCAGGCCCGAGGCACAAACCTTATTGATGGTCGTGGCCGGGACTTCTTGGGGAATCCCCGAGCGGATGAGCACCTGCCGCGCCGGATTCTGCCCTTGCCCTGCTGTTAACACGTTCCCCAGGATGACTTCTTCCGCCTGTTCAGGCTTGATCCTGGCCCGCTTCAAAGCTTCTTCCACGGCAATCCTTCCCAGTTCCACTGCCAGAATGTCTTTAAGCGCCCCACCAAAGGTTCCCACTGCCGTGCGGGCAGCGCTAACAATGACCACTTCTCTCATATTTTCCTCCATTTTTTTAATACTCACCGCAGAGTGCGCTGAGAACGCCGAGATAATAGTGTCATAAATCCGAAACACGAAATTCGGATCAAGTTATTAACACCCCCACCCTAACCCTCCCCCATCCAGGGGGAGGGAATTTTGGATCCCCCAGTATCTCCCCTCCCCTGGCGGGAGGGGGTTGGGGGGAGGGGGATAAAAAAGGAAATTCCTATACAATTAAATTAGCCACAGAGGGCACAGAGATCACAGAGTTCTTAAAACCAAAAAAATAAAGGATAAGTGTCAAGTGTCTAAAGCGATCCGCCTGAGGCGGACAAAAGTTGAAAAAAGGTAACAGTTTAGCGATTTGAAAAAATGGTATTAAAGCCTTTGTTGAGGGCCGGGGGTTAGAGCGGAACGCGCCGGAAGCATCGGTTGGGTTTCCGCTTGGCTACGAGGATAAAAGATCGTTTCCTCCGGAGGAGGCGGGGGTTCTTGCCCGCCCCATATGCGGAGAAATTAGCGCCTTATGATTCCAAGCGTTACGCTCTGGCCCCCGGCCCCTGGAATCCCTTGGCCCTTACAACACACCTTTTTTCCAAGAGCTAAGTGTTACGAAAAAAGGAATTTCCTATACAATTTAATTATTTTTCGGCTATCTCTGCGATGAATCCTTTTTATCCTTTCTCTGAAATCTTGGCCAGTTTCTTGGCCATTTTTTTCTTCTGTTCCAAATTTCCGGCGCGCATGTACATGACCTTCTGCGCCTGGGGAGAACCTGCTCCATGCATGGATTCGGCCAGGGCCGTTCCGCCGGTCATGTTCTCGATTAGCCGGAGCAGGCGCATGCGATCTTTTGTGGAAATATTGGCTACCCCTTTCAAATATTTCTCCACGTACTTGGCCACCTCGGGATTCTTCAGGTCATCTTCGAAGGGCATGGTGGCAATGATCCCGCCGGCAATGTCATGGGCCAGCCGGGCCACCTCATAAACGTTTTTTGTAACATTATATTTTGTGGTGTTGGCCAGTAGGGTATCCGGTTCCCAGTTCCCCGCTTTCATCCTGTGGCCCAAGGCCGAACAGGCTATGCTTCCGGTATAAACGGTTTCGGCCAGATGGGTCATCTCCGCGAGTTTATCGCGCACGTGGGAAGCCTGAGAGGTCCCCTGGTAATCCGCGGCCAGGGCGCTGGCTCCCACCAGAACATCGGCCAACCCCCCCTTGCACCCGCCGTAATTCTGCCTATGCAGGGAAGCAAAACGTTCTACCAGAGCGCCGGCAAATTCCACTTCGCCGCACATGAAAACCCGCTCCCAGGGAACGAATACATTTTCCAGAACGACCAGGGCTTCCCCGCCCACCAGGCCGAACTCCGGATTGCCGGTGTCAATTCCTTCTCCCTCAAATTTCCTCTCTTCATTGGTCTGCCGGCCGAAGATCATGGTCACGCCGGAGGCATTTACCGGAACCGCGCAGGCCACGGCATAGTCTTTATCTTCCGGCCGCATGGCCTGTGTCGGCATGATAAGCATTTCGTGGGAGTTGACCGCGCCGGTTTGATGGGCTTTGGCCCCGCGAATGACGATCCCTTCTTCCTTCTTTTCCACGATATGGGTAAAAAGGTCCGGGTCGGCTTGCTGGCTGGGGCTTTTGGAACGGTCACCCTTGGGATCGGTCATCGAACCGACAACCATATAATTATTGTCCTGGATGTATTCGATGAACTTCCTGAGTCGTGAATGGTAGGGTGTCCCGTATTTTTCGTCGATCTCATAGGTCGTGCTGTATAGGGCATTCAGGGCATCGAACCCCACGCAGCGCTGAAAGCAGCTTCCGGTTTCGTGGGAAATGAGCCGGAGCATCTGCACCTTCTTGATCAGATCATCCCGGTTCTGATGGATGTGGGTAAAGCGATTGATCTTCTTGCCGGTCAGGTGGGAGGTGGCCGTCATCAGATCTTCATGTTCCGGCAGGAGAGCAAGTTCATAGGTTTTAGCGGCGGCGTTGATATGGGGTAAAAAAGCCGGGTGAGTGGTAATGTCCTTCACCCGCTTTCCTTTATAATAGACTACGTGGTTCAGCTTTTTCAGGCTGTTGATGTAATCTTCTTTGGTATTGATCATTTTCCAACCCCTTCCTTGTCCATTATCTTTTTTTAAGGGAAAAGCCCTCTGCTGGTAGAATCCCGCAACATAATTCAGTTCAGAATCCAGGAGTCAGAAGTCAGAATAAATTCTTTTGTGTCAATTTAGCTGTTTGAAAAAATGGCGTGACCACCTTTGTTGAGGCCCGGTGGCCAGGGCGGAACGCGCTGGAAGCATCGGCCGGGTTCCGGCTGAGTTACGAAGCCCCCATCGTGTTTCCGCAGAAGGAGGCGGGGGGTTTCTTCCCCCCCCCATCCGCGGAGAAATCAGCGCCTTATGATTCCAAGCGGTCCGTCGTGGCCACCTGGCCATCCATGGGCCGGGCCTTTACGCTTCCCCTCTTTTCAAAGGGCTAAACTGTTACATTCCTTTTATTTTTCTTCTGAATGCTGTATTCTATCTTTTTTATTCTGCCTTCATTATCTTCCCTTCAGGATGTTACTCGATATGACCAGCCTCATAACTTCGGAAGTCCCTTCATATATCTCCGTGATCCGGGCGTCGCGGAAATGCCTTTCCACGTTGTATTCTTGAATGTACCCATATCCCCCATGAATTTGAATTGCCCTGGTGGTTATGCGGCTGGCCGCTTCCGAAGCATACAGCTTGGCCATGGCCGCCTCTTTTTCGTAGCGCTGTTTGTGATCCTTCAGAAAGGCGGCCCGGAGGGTCAATAGCCGGGCAGCATCCAGCTCGGTGGCCATGTCGGCGATCATCCATTGAATGGCCTGGAACTGGGAAATGGGTTTCCCGAACTGCACCCGGGTCCGGGAATATTCCGTGGATGCCTCCAAGGCGGCGCGGGCAATACCCAGAGCCTGGGCGGCAATCCCGATCCGCCCCCCGTCCAATGTATTCATGGCCACATAAAATCCCTGGCCTACCTGACCGAGGAGATTCTCTTTGGGGATGCGGCAATCTTCCATGATCAACTCGGCTGTCCCGGAAGCCTTTATTCCCAACTTCTTCTCCACCGCCCCTACGGAAAAGCCAGGAGTCTTACAATCCACGATAAAGGCGCTGATCCCCTTGTACCCTTTGCTCTTATCGGTCATGGCCATGAGCACGCAATAGTCAGACACGTTTCCGTTGGTAATAAAGTTTTTCTTGCCGTTGATTATCCATTCATCCCCCTGGAGAACGGCTGTAGTCTTCTGGGCAGACGCATCTGACCCGGCTTCTGGTTCGGTCAATCCGAAGCAACCCAGCTTTTTCCCTGAAGCCAGGGGAGTAAGATATTTTTGCTTTTGTTCTTCTGTGCCGAAGGTGGAAATGGGATCGCAGACCAGGGAGTTATTCACAGACATGATCACTCCCACGCTGGCGCATCCCCGGGAAATTTCTTCCAGGGCCACCGCGTAACTGACAACGTCGGCTCCCCCTCCGCCATAAACGTCCGGGATGGCCATGCCCATTAGGTTAAGTTCAGCCATTTTCTGGACTATTTCCACCGGGTGACGTTCTGTTTTATCCAGTTCCGGGGCCTTGGGTTTAATTTCATTTTCGGCAAAATCACGGGCCATCTGTTGAATCATCTTTTGTTCTTCACTTAGTTCAAAATCCATCGGGTTACTCCTTTCTCTATTCATCACCTCCAGCAACGAAACGTTCATAATTCTCCTTCATCTCCTTCCGTTGCGGGCGCTCCCTGAACCGGCGCTATTTTACCATCCCCCTTCCGAAAGTCAAAGGCAAAATCCTCCTTCACTTTTCAATAAATTGATTGATTGATTCACAGCGATAGACGATGCCCGGACGGGAGGGGGATGAAAGAGGGAGCGAAAGAAGTACTGCCTTGTGCTCCCGAAAGATTCCCCCTCCCGTCCGGGCCGGGTCCTGACTATTATTCTGAATTTATGAACGAAAATCAAAAGTGATGATCGCGTAAAAAGTCCGAAAGCCCCTTTCACCGTCATTCCGGCCCCGATTTTCATCGGGATAAACTCCAGCCGGAATCCAGTTATTTCACCGAGTTATCAAACCTCTGGACTCCGGTTTTCACCGGAGTGACGACTTTTTACGAGATAATCAAAAGTAAAAGGTGGGAAAAATTATCCTTGACAAAAAGCGGAATCGAAAGGTATTTTTAAAAAACCGGAGAGGCATGTATCTTGCGCAAACCCTTCGTTCCGATTAAAAAAATTCGGGGGTGGGCAATGAGGCAGATGAAACTGGCCCTGAGTACAGGGTTAATTATTTTCCTTTGGTTTTTAATCTTCGGGGAAGCCACTCAAAGTCATGCCCAAGCGACCAAGTCTTTGAATCTCCCGAAACAAGGGCTTCCCGACGGGGGCCAACCGATCGGCTACATAACCGCCAAAACCCTTCCATCGTGGGGATCGATCATCGGTTCGATAAATCCGGTGGTCAACATGAGCGCGGGAGAAGTTGTTTATGTTGAGATGCAGCCGGGAAAGGAAGTAAAACCCGGAGATCGTTTCTCGATCGTGCGCCTGGGTCAGGCTATGATTCATCCTGTAACCAGGGAAAAAATCGGCCACCTGGTATTGATTCCGGGTGAACTGGTCATCCTGGAAGGAAAAGATCGTATTGTGGCAGCTAAGATTCATAAGGCTTACCGCCCGATCTTTCTTGGCGATCATATAATTGTCCCTGCTCCGGTACTTCCTGAGGCCGTCCCCATTCGCACTCAGAAGATAATCGAAGGGATGGTGATTGGCTCCCAGGAGGGCGCGGAGAATCTCACCCAAAAAGAATTGATCTTCATCGACCGGGGAAGTCAGCATGGGGTAGTGATGGGGGCTACTTTCCAGATTTATCAGATAGGTAATTTTTTTAAGGAAATCCTGAAAAATGAAAAAGGCCGAATGCCCTTGAACAAGGCAGGCGAGGCAGTCGTTGTCTCTGTACAGGAGGAAACCTCAACCGCCCTAATTACGCTTTCTTCCCAAGCTATTTACAAAGGAGATAAAGCCGTATCTGGCGCGGATTGAAAACAAATTTTTTAAAGAGCCACGCAGCTTTCGGAAAAGGATTCAGGGATTGTGGGTATAAAAAATCCGCGATCCCTTTTTTGTTAGACTTTTGGGGGGCGATAAAGCATAAATGAAAGACCTTTTTAATTGGGTAGCTCTTTCCATGGCTCCGGGCATAGGCAGCGTTCTTTTTAAGCGCCTCACTCAGGCTTTTGGCAGCCCCAAAGGAGTCTTTCATGCCTCCTTAAAAGACCTGAACAAAGTAGAAGGCATCGGGCAGAAGGTGGCGGCCTCGCTCAAGAAATTCGATTGGAAGCATATAGTGGAAAAAGAGCTTCGCCTCTCGGAAAAGAGCGGGGCGAAGATGGTGACCTGGGAGGATGAAGAATATCCGCTGAACCTTACGCAAATATACGACCCTCCGCCCCTTATTTACGTTCGGGGATCGCTGATCCCCGAAGACCGGATGGCCGTGGCGGTTGTAGGCTCCCGCTACCCGACAACTTACGGCAAATCAGCCGCAGAACGAATAGCCATGGGCTTGAGCAGGAAGGGGGTAACCGTCATCAGCGGCCTGGCCAGGGGGGTTGATTCTTGTGCCCACCGGGGCGCGCTTGCGGCTGGCGGAAGGACCATCGGGGTATTAGGTTGCGGCCTGGATATTATTTACCCTCCGGAAAACCGTGAATTATACGAGCGGGTGGCCGCTCAGGGAGCGGTTATCTCCGAGTTTCCTCTTAAGACCCCGCCGGACAGCGATCATTTTCCCATCCGCAACCGGGTTATCAGCGGGCTTTCCCTGGGGGTGGCTGTTGTCGAAGCCACTCTGCGCAGCGGCTCCTTGATCACGGCCCGCTTCGCCCTGGACCAGGGGCGGGATGTTTATGCTGTCCCCGGCAATGTGGATTCGGCGCGGAGTGCAGGGACCAACCGGTTGATCAAAGAAGGGGCCAAGCTGGTCACTCAGGCTGAGGACATTCTGGAAGAAATCCTTCCTCTGTTTAAGCCCGCGCCCGCTGAAACGCTCCCGGAGCCAAAGCTTTCCGAAGAAGAGGCCAAAGTCTTTTCCGCCCTGGGGCGGGAAGCCCTGCACATCGACCGGGTTGCTGCTCAGACGGGGCTCTCCAGCGCCAAAGTATCGGCGATTCTTCTTACGCTCGAACTCGCCGGGCACATAAAACAGCTCCCCGGGATGCGCTTTATTAAAACCTAATTTAACCGAGGAGATTGCCGAGAATCTGGCAATGGAGTCATCGGCAGAAAAAATGAATTGACCATTCTAATTTAAACGCCTCTGCGTTCTCTGCGCACTCTGCGGTCAAAAATTTTTTAGGAGAAAAAATGTCCAGTTCCTTAGTCATTGTTGAATCGCCGGCCAAGGCCCGGACGATTGCAAATTACCTGAAAGATAATTTCATCATCAAGGCCTCGGTGGGGCATGTCAAAGACCTTCCGGAAAGCCGCCTGGGTGTTGACATCGAGAGCGGCTTTGTCCCCCAGTACCAGGTCATTAAGGGAAAGATCAAAATCTTGAAAGAGATTAAAAAAGCCGCGGAGAAGGCAGATTCCATTTATTTGGCAACAGACCCTGACCGGGAAGGAGAGGCCATCGCCTGGCACATTGCCGAAGAACTGAACCGGGCGCCGGGAAAGATCCACCGCGTCCTGTTTAACGAGATTACCGCTCGCAGCGTTCGGGAAGCGATCCTTAAGCCCGAGCGTTTGAACAAAGATAAATTCGAAGCCCAGCAGGCCCGCCGCATCCTCGACCGGTTGGTAGGTTATCTGATCAGTCCGCTGCTTTGGGATAAAGTCCGGCGGGGTTTAAGCGCCGGGCGGGTGCAATCGGTGGCTGTACGGCTCATCTGCGAGCGGGAGAAGGAAATCCAGGCCTTCATATCCCAGGAGTATTGGACAATCCAGGCTCTCCTGGAAGGCAGCGCGCCCCCTTCCTTCCGGGCCATTCTGGCGCGAATCGATTCCAAAAAGGCCAACATTAAAAACGAAGGGGAAGCGAAGGCCATTCTCCAAGATCTATTCCCCTGCTCTTTTTCCGTCAAAGAGGTCGAAAGGAAGGAGCGGAAAAAAAATCCCTCTCCCCCTTACATCACCAGTCATCTCCAGCAGGAAGCCTGGCGAAAACTGCGCTTTACCGCCAAAAAGACCATGTCCCTGGCCCAGAGGCTTTATGAGGGAGTTGATCTCGGGCAGGAAGGGCCGGTCGGGCTGATTACTTACATGCGCACCGACTCGGTGCGCATTTCTTCGGAAGCGCTTAAGGATGTGCGCCGGTTTATTGCGGAAAAATTCGGACCCGAGTATCTGCCCGAGAAACCGAACTTCTACAAGAGCCGCAAGACAGCCCAGGAAGCCCATGAAGCCATCCGCCCCACTTCTGTAATTCGCGATCCGGCAGCGGTGAAACCGTTCCTCGACAAAGACCAGTTTGCCCTCTACGAACTCATCTGGAATCGCTTCGTGGCCTGCCAAATGAACCCGGCTGTTTATGATCAGACTGCCGTGGAAATCCAGGCTGGAAAATATCTTTTCCGGGCCAATGGCTCAACCCTTCTCTTTCCGGGTTTCATGACCCTGTATATCGAAACCGCCGATGAAAACGCCGCCGGGGAGAACCAGGAAGAAGGAAAGTTGCCGGATCTGACTGTAGGCGAAGCCCTCAAGCTCCTGCAACTGACCCCGGAACAGCACTATACTCAACCACCTCCGCGGTACACGGAAGCCACTCTGATCAGGGAACTCGAGGAGAAAGGAATTGGCCGTCCTTCCACCTATGCCGCCATCCTCGACAACATTCAGGAGAGAGAATACGTGGCCAAGGAGAAGGGCCGGCTGTACCCGACGGAATTGGGATGTTTGGTCTCTGATTTACTGGTAGAAAACTTCCCGGCCATCCTCGACGTTCAATTCACGGCCCAGATGGAAGACGAGCTGGATAAAGTGGAAGAAGGACGTTTGCCCTGGGTGCAAGCCCTCGAGGATTTTTATGAACCTTTCCAGAAAGACCTGGAAAAAGCCAAGAGGCAGATGCAGGATTTGAAAGGAAAAGGCATGCCCACAGATCTGCGCTGTGACAAATGCGACGCCCCCATGGTCATCAAGCTCGGGCGCCACGGCCAATTTTTAGCCTGTTCCAACTACCCTGAATGTAAGAATACAAAAGAATTCCAGCGCAATGGAACAGGGGAGGTAGAGATTGTGCGGGAAGAGCCTGTGCAGGAGGCCTGCGAGAAGTGCGGCGCTTCCATGGCCGTCAAGACCGGGCGCTTCGGAAAATTCCTGGCCTGCTCCAACTATCCCAAATGCAAAAACACCAAGAAGATTCTGGTTAACGGCGAGGGGAAAGTTGAGGTGACCCAGGATGAACAGAGCTCGGAAACCTGCGATAAGTGCGGCGCATCCATGGTTATCAAAACCGGACGCTTCGGAAAATTCCTGGCCTGCTCCACGTATCCCAAGTGTAAAAATACCCAAAAAATCGCTCCGGCTGGCGGGGAAGCTGATGCGAAAGGTGTGTCAATCCATACGGGAGACGACTGCGAAAAATGCGGATCTCCCCTGGTTTACCGCCGAGGGCGCTTCGGCCAGTTCATCGCCTGCAGCAATTATCCCAAATGCCGCTATACAAAAAAAATGACCTCTGCCCATCGCGAAGGAAGGGAGACTCCCGAAGAAAAAGGCCCGTCGGCCTCGGGGAAAAAAGTATATAAAAAAAAGAAAATATGATGATTATCGGAGGTGCGAATCAGCGGAGGGCGGACGCGCGCTTGCTCGGCCTGGATGACATTCCCTTGCAGCCGCTTGATGGCCGGCGCCAAGCGCCGGACAGAAAGCGGATGTCAATCCGCAGCCCCGATGTCGCGGCGCAAAGCGTCCGCGCCATCGGCTTCGAAATCAGTCGCGCCGACTTACGGGGCCGGAAATTCTCAGCCCCGCTATTTCGGCGTCCTCTGAATTCCTTTGTTCGGCCATAATGTCCAAATTCCTTTTTTGTTCAATGCCCCTCAGATCGCGCTCCCATTTGCCAATCCGGCGCTATGTATTACGCGCCTAACAATCGGCGTTGCAACAGCGTCTGCATGTCACGACGGCCATCGGCAATCAGCAGAACGTAGCCGTTTTTATCCATGACTCGGTAAATGATGCGGTAGGGTTTGAAGAAAATCTCGCGGTACTCATGAATCCCGAGCGCCAGCAGTTCTTTCGGATGTCCACCCCGCTCGGGGAATTCGGCCAGCCTGGAGAAGGCTCTCTCGATCTGCTCCAAAACGTAGTCCGCTTTTTGAGGCGCATCGTGCAGAGCAATATAGTCATAAAGCTCAGGGAGATCAACTGCTGCATCATTGGTCAGGAAAACCGCCAACGGCATCAGTGATCTTCCTGTCGCTTGCGCAGACGTTTGATCACATCCTCAGCGGGCTGGACCTTGCCTTCCCCGATCTGACGGGTCCCGAGCGCCAGAATCTTCAAGAGGGCCATTGTTTCCTGGGTTTGCTCGTAGCTTTCGATGTCCTGTATGACCACCTTGGCTTGGCCGTTCTGGGTGATGATCAGCGGCTCCCGGTGTTCGTTCAGCTTCCTTACAATTTCGGCGGTATGGGCCTTCAGGTAACTGATGGGCTTGATCTGGCTGGACAGTTTCATGGGAAAACCTCCCTTCCTTGAGCATGACTAAATATAGTCCATAAACAGGTCAACTGTCAGGATTGAAGGTGGTTTGTGCCTTGCTAAATTGTCATCATTTATTAAAATACTTAACTCTAGAGCTTCTTGCAAAAGTCCGTAATTTACCCTTCGACAGGCTCAGGGTGAACGGGCTTAGGTTGAAATTATTTAGTTTTTCCGGTTGTTACCACCGATTTCATAATCCCCCTTTATCAGCGATTTGGGTTTCCCCCCTGTTGACCATATGATTCGATTATTTGGAAGGGTAAGATTATCAATTCATTCATCTTGATGCTCTAATTCCTCTGGTTCGAGGGAAGAATTTTTATCGGTGAAAAAGGTCCCTAAATTGACCGGTGGTAACAGTTCGTGGTGAGCTTGTCGAACCACAAAAAAATACTTTTGCAAGAGGCTCTCTAATAAGCGGTTTTATATAACGCATCCGCTATGGACTACCCTCCAGCCCCTTTCGCGTTTGCCCCCTGTCAGTTTTTTTTCGTTTCTTCTTTTCATCCCAATCGTCCTTTCTTTCGCCTTGCGCCTTTTGCCTTATGCTGTTCGCCTGTAGCCTATTGCCCATTACCTATTGACCATTACCTATTGACCATTGCCTATTGCTCATTGACCATTGCCTATTGCTCATTGACCATTGCCTATTGCTCATTGACCATTGCCTATTGCTCATTGACCATTGCCTATTGCTCATTGACCATTGCCCATTATTTCACCAGCCACACCCCCAGGACAATCAAAGCCGTTCCAATCAAGCGGGTAACGGTGAAGCTCTCCTGCAAAATGGCCCAGCTCAATAAGGCGGTGATTAATGGGTAGGTGGCCGTAATGGGCACAACCATGGAGGCGCCGCCCAGTCTCAAGGCATGGTAATAAGTCCAGAGCCCGGCGGCCCCCCCGCAGATCCCGCTCAACCCGAAGAAGAGAACAGAACGCCAATCCAGGGTCCCCATTCCCCCCAACCGGCCACTGCTTAAAGCCATCACGAAAATGATCCCGGTCAGAATGAACTGGCGAACCATCATGCCGGCAAAGGGCGCTGTCTTTCCCAGGGCCATCTTATCGAATATCGCCGCCACTCCCCAGAATAAAGTTGTCAAAAACAAAAAGATCATGAGTTTCATGGCGAACTCCCCGAAGGTTTCGCGGGCCGAACTTTCTTCAGCCTGTTTTGGGAAAAAAAAGAGGCGATCTCATTCAAGACCACCTCCTGAAGGCAATTAAAACGAAATCAGTCTAAAAGGCAACCTCCGGCATGGTCAAGCCGCTGCGGTTTCCGCCAAGGATTGTCATGGCCGTAGCTTGAACTTTGGGCAGAATGTTGCTGGCAAAAAATTCTGCGATATGGATCTTCCCGCAGTAGAAAGCCGCATCGGCTTGATCGTCAATGACTTTGGCCTTGGCCTCTTCCGTGGTTGCCCCGGCATTCTGGAAGATGGCCTGAAGTTTATTCTGGGCGATGATCGCCTGGTCCAGAAGGAGGTAGGCCAGCTCCACCTCTCCAAAAAGTTCAAGGTACGGGCAGGCATGGAGCATCGGGTAGAGCGGGTCTCCGCCAGCCGAGACCTTGGCGAAATGCAGAGAAACATTGATAAGAGTATTTTTGGCCTGTTCCAGTTGCGCGATGGCCGTCCCGAAAACAGGATGGGCTTTATGCTTCTCTATGAACTCATTCATTTCTTTCATCCAGCCCATGACCAAGGCTCCCTTTTTCATGGAGAGCTTGCGTCCTACCAGGTCCATGGCCTGGATGCCGTTCGTGCCTTCGTAAATCGAAGTGATCTTCACGTCCCGGCAGAGCTGTTCCACGTGGTATTCGCCGCAATACCCATACCCTCCGTGAACCTGGATGGCCAATTCGGTCAGGCGGAAGGCTATGTCCGTTGAATAGGCCTTAACGATGGGAATCAGGAGATCGATCATGTTTTCGCAGTATTCTTTCTCTTTCGGGTCTGTGGCTACCTCGGCCAAATCCGCATAGTAGGCGGAGCGGTAAATCAGCGCCCGCAGACCTTCGGTATAAGCTTTCATGGTCATGAGCATCCGGCGTACGTCGGGATGGTTAATGATGGTCACCCGGGGGGCGTTGGGGTCTCTCATCTTGGTGATCTCCACGCCCTGGATGCGTTCTTTGGCATATTTCAGGGCATAAAGGTAAGCCAGGTTCCCCAGAGCAAACCCTTGCACTCCCACACCCAGACGGGCTTCGTTCATCATCTGGAACATGAGCTGAATCCCCTGTCCTTCCTGCCCGAGGATATACCCATGGCACTTCCCTTCATCTCCGAAATTAAGGGTGGCGGTCGCCGAACCTTTGAGACCCATCTTATGCTCGATGCCGCCGCAATTTACATCGTTGGCTTCTCCCAGGGAGCCATCGGGGTTGATGCGCACCTTGGGTACGATAAAGAGGCTTAAACCTTTAATTCCCGGAGGGGCGTTCTCCGTCCGGGCTAGCACGGCATGAATAATGTTCTCGGTCAGGTTATGGTCGCCAGCAGTGATGAATATCTTCGTGCCCTGGATTAAATAATGATCTCCTTCCTTTTTGGCCATGGCTTTAATGTCCCCCACGGCGCTCCCGGCCTGGGGTTCGGTCAGGCACATAGTGCCGGTCCACTGGCCGCTGTACATTTTCTCCAGGTGCATCTGCTTCTGTTCCGGTGAGCCGAAACTTTCGATCAGGTTTGCGCAACCGCGGGTAAGCCCGGGGTAGGTGGTGAAGGAAACGCCCGCCCCCACAAACATCTCGGCGGTCGCCAGAGCCACGGAATTCGGCAACCCCTGCCCTCCGGCTTCAACATTCGCCGAAGCCGCAATCCATCCGCCCTCGCAGTATTTCTTGAAGGCTTCATGGAAGGCTTCCGGGACTTTCACTTTCCCTTTCTCGAAGGTGCAGCCTTCTTTATCGGCGATGGAATTCAAAGGAGCAATAACTTCCGCTGCCAGCTTGGCCCCTTCTTCCAGAACCATGTCAAAAGTTTCCCTGGAATAATCCTTGAATTTATCGAACTCGCAGAGCCGTTCAATCCCCAATTGTTCGTACAGAACGAAGCGAATATCCCTCATGTTAATCGGAAAAGTTCCATTGCTCATGACTCCCTCCTTTTGGGTTGATGTGCCTTTATTATAAATTTCGTAACACTTTAGCTCTTTGAAAAAAGGCGTGTTGTACCGGCCAAGGGATTCCAGTGGCCGGGTGCCAGAGCGGAACGTTTGCAATCATAAGGCGCTTATATCTCCGCATATGGGGCGGGCAAGAACCCCCGCCTCCTCCGGAGGAAAAGATCTTCTGTCTTCGTGGCCAAGCGGAACCCCAACCGATGCTTCCAGCGCGTTCCGCTCTAACCCCCGGCCCTCAACAAAGGCTTTTATACCATTTTTTCAAATCGCTAAACTGTTACTAAATTCCGTTTTCCGCATTCTAAAAAACAGCATCAAAAATGTCAAGAAAATTCGTATCCAAACTATTCGCCAGCGTAATAATTTATTAAGATTTTTTTAACCGTAAAATCAGGTAATGTTTCAAATAGTTACAATTTAAAAGGTTATCCCCGATAATTTCTGAATTTCAACCATGCCCGCCTAATTTCCGTCCGGACTATAGGTCCGCTCCTTGTGCAATGACATTATTATGTGAGCCTCTTTCAAAAGTGTAAATAAGCCATAAAAGGGATGAGCTTCAAGGGTTCTTCTGTGATATAGTTTTTTTACAAAAAAAATAAAACAAGGAGAGCCACGGATAAAAAACATTCCTCAAGATGACTTCTGAAGGAACTGAGATTCAAAATCCTACAACTGATGCTCTCAAGTTCCTCAGGAAAAGATTTTTCTATTTGCTTTTTTGAGACTTTTGCAAGAGGCTCAGGTAGTAGCCCTTTAACCTAAGGCGGAAGGATATGCAAACAGTAAGAGTGATCGATTTCCTGAAACGGTACGAGATGGATTTTCAGGATATCGACATGGATAAGTATTGCCATATTTTTCTGGATGAAATGGGAAAAGGGCTGGCGGGTGAAAAGAGCTCTCTGGAGATGATTCCTACCTACATAGAAGTTGACCAGGAAGTGCCGGTTGATGAGGCGGCTATCGTAATCGATGCCGGAGGAACCAACTTCAGGGTGGCCACTTTATATTTTACCAGGGAAGGCGCGCCGGTCATAGAAAACTTACAGGTCTTTCCCATGCCTGGAACAAATGGAGAGATAAGCAAGGAAACTTTTTTTGCAACCATGGCCAGTTATTTGAAAACTGCCATTGGAGCTAGTCGCAAAATTGGATTCTGTTTTTCCTATGCGGCGGAAATTTTACCCAACAAAGACGGAAGGTTGATACGTTTTTCGAAAGAAGTTCGGGCCAGGGATGTGGAAGGCCAGATGATCGGAGATAATTTACTCCGGGCCATTCGCTCGCTGGGGCATAAGGAAGATATGAGTGTGGTTCTATTGAATGACACCGTGGCCACTCTCCTGGCTGGCAAATCAAAATTTAGCGGCCGGAAATTCAGCAGTTACATTAGTTTTATTTTGGGCACAGGAACCAATTGCTCCTACGTGGAACAGAATAACAACATTTTAAAGATTCAAGGTCTACCCAGAGAAAAAAGCCAGATCATCAATGTCGAATCTGGCTCATTCGGTAAAGGACCGCGGGGGAAAATTGATCTGCTCTTTGACCAGACAACCGTCAATCCGGGAATGTACACTTTTGAAAAAATGATTTCAGGGGCTTATCTGGGAGAATTATTCCTGAAAACCATGAAGATCGCGGCGGAAGAAGGACTCTTTTCCGAAAAATTGAAGAGGGAGATATTAAATATTAAGATCATGGAAACGAAACACATGAACTACTTTGTGTCCTCTTCCCCCGGAAAGGAAAATCCTTTAACATCCCTTCTGACATGCCGGTCTGATGATGATTGTATGGCTTTGTACTATCTATGCGATAGATTGATTGAAAGAGCCGCCCTGTTGACGGCAATCAATATATCGGCTGCTGTTATTAAATCCGGCATGGGTGAAAACCCGTGTTACCCGGTTTGTGTGACAGCCGAAGGAAGCGCCTTTTATGGCTTACATGGCTTAAAATCAAAGGTTGAATATTATTTAAAGAATTTTTTAATTGAGCAGCATGAAAGAAATTACGAAATTATTAATGTTGAAAATGCCACATTGATCGGAGCCGCAATCGCCTCTCTCACCAACTGATTTTAACCCGCTTTTCCCTTTTTTTTATAAATTTGATCATCTCGTAAAAAGTCGCCTTTGCCCCATTTTTGTCATTCCGGCGAAAGCCGGAATCCAGTCTTTTTAATGGTTTATAAATATTCTGGACTCCGGTTTTCACCGGAGTGACTACTTTTTACGAGTTCGAGGTTATCTCTTTCAGGGCCGTTTTAGCTCATACGTTCTGGATGAAAGGCTTCTTCTGGCGGCAGTTCGGTATGTAGAGATGAATCCGGTCAGGGCTGGGATCGTGACTGAGGCATGGAAATATGAATGGTCGAATGCTCCTTTCTGTAAGTGTTGCGTGTGTTGCGTTGAGGGGACGTTGTCCAAAGATTTCAAATTACTCTTCCCTCTTCTTTCCTTATGGCCATCCCAATCGCCGACGTACCTACCCCTACCTGTCTGGCAATCTCAGCCATAGGAATCCCCATCTCTCTGCATAAAAAAAGAGCTATTCTTCCCCGCACCTCCGATACCTTCCTTCTTTGCCCTCCTTCCCGAAGTTCTG
>VGSF01000034.1 GCA_016875165.1 Deltaproteobacteria bacterium | reverse complement strand
CATAGGATGTGCCCAATAGCTAACCGAAAATATTACGCTTTGAATTCTTGAATTGGCTAATCGTATCGTAAATTGGGGTTTTGCTTAGGTCTCTTGTTTAGAACGTTACCAAAAACTTCTTCTTTCTAGAATGGAAAAAACATGAAAGCCGCTATCTTCAAAGAGAAAAACTTGTTAGTGGTCGAAGACATTCCTGACCCGAAGCCGAAGGATGATGAAATTCTTATGAAAGTGAGTTACTGCGCCATTTGTGGATCCGACCTTCACCGTTATTGCTACGGGATGATGAGCGGCGGGACCATCATGGGCCACGAATACTCGGGTGTTGTCGTCGATGTGGGTAAAAATGTGAAAGCTTTCAAGGTGGGTGATCGCGGGACGCGCTGCGGAGGAAAAATCACGCCGGGTAGGGATTTCCCGAATTTTCCCCCGCGATACAGCGCCAAGGAGAGGGGGTTCTTATCTTCGAAACCTGGGGCCTATGCCCAATACATGACCGCTGCGGCGGAAATGATGATGAAGATTCCGGAGGAAATCACCGATCTGGAAGCCTCGCTGATTGAACCCTTAACGGTTGCCGTGCACATGGTTAGAATTTCTAACATCCGCTTGGGGGACAAAACTGTGGTTCTGGGGGCTGGCCCGATTGGACTTTTTGCCCAACAATGTGCCAGCTTGGCGGGGGCCTCTAAAGTTTATGTTTCCGACATTAATCCTACCCGATTAAAAGTCGCTTTAAAGTTGGGGGCCCATCAGGTCTTCGATCCCACCAAGGTTGATCTGGTAAAAGAAATCGTGGCCCTGACTGACGGCTTAGGAGCTGACCTGGCCTTTGAATGCGCAGGGGCCAAACCTACCTTGCAGCAAGCCCTCGAGCTAGTCAAAATGGGTGGAAGGGTGATGGTGGTTTCTCTGGCTTGGGAGCAGGTTGACTGCCTGCCAGTGGAATGGGTGGGAAGAGAAGTGGAGATGAAGGCCTGTTACGGTCATTTGAACAGTGAATGGCTCATTTCTCTCGCCCTCATGCAAGAAAAAAAGATTCAAACCAAGCCCATGATATCCAAGATCATCGGTCTATCGGAAATCCAGGAGGCGTTTCAAGAACTTTTAAGACCGGGGAATGACCTCATCCAGGTAGTTGTTCAATGCAATGAATAATGACTCTGACCAGGAATAAATGGATCGGTCAAGCCTAAGCAAAAAAGAAAGGAGAAAAAGATGAGATACCCGAAAATTCTAGCGTCGGTTCTAAGCCTTTTATTTATTCTTTCTCTTGCCGCAGCAGTATTTCCGGCAGAGTTCCCCCAGAGGCCAATACGCATGATTATCACTTATTCGGCAGGGGGAGGAACGGACGTATTGGGCCGGGCTTTCCAAATCCCATTTGAAAAAGCGCTGGGGGGAAAGATTGTCATAGATTGTATCCCCGGGGGGTCAACCAAAATAGGGACCATGGAAGGAATGAAAGCCAAACCGGACGGCCATACTATAATCTTGATGCCCGAGCAGGCCTGGGTCGGGTTTTATTATTCTAAAACCTATGATACGAAAGTATGGGAACAATTAACCCCCATCGGGAATGTAACCACTGAACCCTATGGCTTTATCGAGGTGAGGGTGGAATCCCCCTTCAAAACATTTGCCGACCTATCCAAAGCTGCGAAAGAGAACCCGGGAAAATTATCGGGGGCAGGCGGCGGAGCGAGTGGGATACTGGTGAATGCCATATTAGGGGCGGCCGGACTCGATACCAAGTTGGTTCCCTTTGCCGGTGCGGGTCCCACCAAAATTGCTCTCCTGGGCGGACACGTGGATTTCCGCATCTGCCAGCCGACTGAAGCCATCGCCATGATTCGAGCCGGAAAAACCAGGGGGCTGGCCATCTCGACTGCCGAGCGCATGAAGGATTTGCCCGATGTCCCCACCTTCAAAGAATTGGGGATTTCCGAAAGCATCATCTTGACCCGTTCGGTCTGGGGCCCACCCAACATGCCTCCCAACATTGTCAACCTGATCACCAAGGCGGTCGAGAAAGCGACAAAGGATCCGGATTTTATCAAAATTGTCGAAGATCAATTCCTGTATAAAGTAGAATACCGGCCTTCCAACCGGATGATCGAAGAGTTAAAGATTTTTGATAAGAAATATGGCCCTGTCTTTGCCGAGGCCTATAAATAAAAAGGCGGGCCTAAAGATTGGTTCCTGACACAGATCTCGGCCGAATTGGGTTTTTCTAGAAAAAATCCTTTGGCAAGAAAAAAGGGTGAAGAAAGGAGGAGAAAATGAAGAGTACCAAAATCATGGCCTTGTGCTTGTTTGCGATTTTCTGGTTTAACTCTGTGGGATTGGCAGAATTCCCCGATCGCCCCATCCGGATGATCATTCCCTTTTCTGCCGGAGGAGGGACGGATGTATTGGCCAGGGCCTTTCAACCGCCTTTTGAGGCAGCCCTGGGTGCCAAGGTGGTCATTGAAAATATCCCGGCAGGGACTACCAAAGTCGCTACCATGGAATTGATGAAGGCCAAACCCGACGGGTATACGATTATCCTTATGCCGGGCGCATGGGTGGCTTATTATTATTCGGGAACCTATGATACCAAGGTCTGGGAAAGTGCAACTCCTATTGCGAACCTGACGACGGAGCCTTGGGGTTTTGTCGAGGTAAGGACAGAAACCCCTTTTAAAACTTGGGCCGACTTGGTGAAGGCGGCCAAAGAAAAACCCGGACAATTAACTTGCGGAGGCCCGGCAGCCGGGGGAATGATGGAATTGATCATGATGACGATTACTAAATCGGCCGGAATCGAAACCCGGTACGTCCCGTTTGCCGGCGCAGGTCCCAGCCGCATTGCTATGCTTGGAGGACATGTAGATTTTCGGGTCTGCCAACCCACCGAGGCAATCGCCATGATTCGGGCTGGGAAGACCAGAGGATTGGCCGTTTCCACGGACAAGCGGATGGAAGCTCTCCCCGATGTTCCTACTTTTAAAGAGTTGGGGATCGGGCCGACCATCATTCTGATCCGATCTTTTTGGGGGCCACCCAATCTTCCTCCCAAAATTGCGGATTTCATCAGCAAGGCGGTGGAAAAGGCGTCGAAAGATCCTAAATTTGTCAAAATCATCCAAGACGATCTACTGTATACAGTGGAATATTGGCCAGCTCAAAGATTAATCGAATGGCCCAAAAATTTCGACAAAGATTGGGGTCCTTTGTTGAAGGAAAGCTATAAAAAATAAGGGTGTAGCCCTTCATTCTCCGGGGTTTTGGCCATTGGGCAGGGAATCCCATGCCGCAGCCAAAACCCCGGAAATTTTTAGTCGTAACATGTATTTTTATTGTCCCCCGATCGACATCGGGGGCCAGGTTGGACTTGAATTGATGGTTGAAACCACTGGGGGCTTTATGCGGAATCGCGATATCGTGAGCAGCCTGGTCTGGTTGGGAGTAGGCATCGTATTTTTGATTGGGGGTCTTCACGCAGGGTTGTTTCGAAGAGGAATTCCTGGACCGGGTTTATTGCCCTTCATCGTTGCCCTCTCCTTAATGGCTCTCTCGTTGATGGTCTTTTTTCCTGCCTTGACCGGGAAGAAGGAAGAAGCGAGCGGGGTGGCAGAAAATTTTTTCCCGGAAAGGGACAGTTTCAAGAAAATATTCTTCGGTCTGATTGCACTATTCCTCTACGGCGTTGCCCTGGAGTACATCGGTTACATTGCCACCACTTTCATATTCTTGCTCTTCACTTCCAGACTCATGGAACGGGCCAAATGGCAGACTCCCCTAATTCTGGCTATTTCCACGGCAATTTTATCTTACCTGCTCTTTGTGGTTCTGCTGGAAGTCCAATTGCCTAGAGGAGTTCTCGGGACATGAGGAACCTCCGATGGAAATTCTGAACCATTTTTACCTAGCCTTCAGTGTTGCCTTGGAGCCCCTGAACATATTTCTGTGTTTTCTGGGTTGTTTGATCGGAACCTTTGTGGGTGTTCTTCCCGGATTGGGGCCTGCGGCTTCGATCTCGATGTTACTCCCGATTACCTTCAAACTTCCACCGGTTTCCGCCATCATCATGCTGGCAGGGCTCTACTACGGAACCATGTATGGAGGATCCACCACCTCCATATTAATCAACGTGCCAGGGGAAGCAGCTTCCGTGGTCACCTGTTTGGATGGCTACCAGATGGCCAGAAGAGGCCGAGCTGGTCCGGCATTGGGAATTGCCGCGTTTGGTTCTTTTATCGCCGGAACTTTCGCGACTCTCATGATCATGATTGTGGCCCCTTCCTTGGCCTCTGTTGCCCTGAAATTTGGGCCTCCGGAGTTTGTCGGGTTAGTTTTCATGGGGTTGACTATGGTCACCTATCTGTCCAGCGGTTCCATGGTCAAAGCCTTGATGATGGCGGGGGTGGGACTATTAATCAGCTGTATTGGCATCGATATCGTGACCGGAAGGGAGAGGTTAACCTTAGGGATCGCTACCATCGCGGGCGGGTTCGACATCGTTCCCATCGTCATGGGCCTGTTCGGCATATCCGAGGTATTATTAAATCTCGAACGATCTGGAGCCGTAAGGGAGGTCTTCCAGACCAAAATCGAGCATCTCCTGCCGAACCGGCAGGATTGGAAAGACTCTTCGGGGCCAATCCTCAGGGGTTCTCTTCTCGGGTTCTTTTTGGGCCTGATTCCCGGGGGGGGTGGGTTAATCGCCTCTTTCATATCCTATACAGTGGAGAAAAGGGTGGCCAAGAACCCGGAGAATTTTGGGAAGGGAGATATTCGGGCGGTGGCCGGGCCGGAAACGGCGAATAATGCCGGAGCCCAGGGGGCCTTCATCCCCATGTTGACCATGGGCATTCCGTGCAATGTGGTGATTGCCATCCTCCTGGGGGCCTTGATGATCCATGGGGTTTCCCCGGGCCCGCGCCTGTTGATCGACCATCCCAAGATCTTCTGGGGGGTCGTGGGAAGCATGTACATCGGCAATGCCATGCTACTGGTCCTCAATCTACCCTTGATCGGAATGTGGGTCAAGCTGTTGAAAGTCCCCTATGCTTATCTCTTTCCCTTAATCTTTCTTTTCTGTCTCATCGGTGCCTACACGGTGGGCAACAACATCATGGATGTCTACATCATGATCTTGTTCGGGATCCTCGGGTACCTCATGAAAAAATACGATTATGAACCTGCACCCTTGGTCCTGGCTTTTGTATTGGGGCCGATGTTTGAGAATGCTTTCCGCCAATCCCTGATCATTTCCGGCGGCAGCCTGGTCATCTTCTTCACCCGGCCCATCGCCGCGGTCTTCGTGATCGTATCCTTTGTCCTGCTGGCTTCGCCATTAATCCTCAGGTTACTGGGTCGACAGCGTCCCGGCGTTGGGCTAAAAAATTAATGTCGGTGTGGAAAGGACAACTTCAGTAGGTGAAGAAGGATATACCCGGATGTACCAGCACAGGCTGGCGGCAGGAATCATCGTGGTGGCCAACCGCACTGATGATCCTCGACTCCAAGAGGCCTGGAAGATGAAGGTCCCTATCGTTCTCATTCCGGGGTTTCCTTGGAAGCAGCAAATCCCCTGCGTGGATGGGGATAGTGTTAATGGGGTCTTCAAGGCTGTGAATTATTTGGTGGGGCTGGGGCACAAGCGGATCGCCTTTCTGAATGGACCGTCGAATTCCAAATATACTTTGGAGAGATTAGAAGCATTCCGGCAAGCCTTACGAAGGACTCACCTCCCTTTTGATGAAAGCATTTTGAGAGAATATGATTTTACCCAAGAAATGGGATACGAGAAAATGAAAGAACTTTTGAGGGGTAAAGAGATACCCTCTGCGGTACTCATGATAAATGACTACTCAGCAATGGGAGTCTTTCAAGCGGCTAAAGAAATGTCTTTACGAATCCCATTCGATATTTCCGTTGTCGGTTTTGGTGATATCCCATTTGCGCATATGATGGATCCTCCTCTTACTACCGTTCATCTTCCTTTTCACGAGGTGGGATACAAAGCGGCAGAGATGGTAATCAGGCTCATGCAGGGGAAAAAATTGAAACAAAAACATATCATTTTCCCTACCGAATTAATAATTCGAAAGTCGACGGCAAGCGTCATGAATTGATTAATTGAACCTTATTTATAAATAGACGGTTTTAACCATGAAACATCAAGATCAATATGCAAGCATTTTCTGGTTCATTTTGGGTGGAATTATCACCTTTAGCTCTTTTTATTACGGGGTTGGGTCTTTTTCCAAGCCGGGGCCAGGTTTTATTACCTTTTTGGCTGGAGCTGGTTTAACCATCCTCTCAGTTATTCTCTTCGTTTTATCGCGATCAAAGAAAGAAGACCGCCTGAGTTTAAAGCAGCTTTGGGTTGGGGGCCAGACGGGAAAAGCTTTCTATGTCATGGGGTTGCTTATCGTTTATATGTTGTTTGTTGTTCCCTCAGGATTCCTGATCTCTACTTTCATCCTTCTCTCATTGCTTTTTCGCGTACAAGGGAACTATTCAGTTAAAAATACGATCCTATTAGCATCTTTGAGTACAGCGGTTTCTTTTATTATTTTTGACATTTGGTTGGGCGTCCGGCTTCCAAGGGGTTTCATAGGATACTTTATATTTTGAAAATCTTTGTTTTGGTCCCCCAATTTTTTATATAAAACCCAACTATGGAAACATTAGATCATCTTTTGTTCGGTTTTCAAGTAGTCTTTCAACCATTGACCCTCTTCGCTTGTTTCGTAGGGGTTTTGATCGGAACCTTGGTGGGCGTGTTGCCGGGGTTAGGGCCGGTTGCGGCCATTTCCATTCTTTTGCCCGCTACTTTCCATGCTCCTCCGGTGGCATCCATTATTATGCTTGCTGGAATCTACTACGGGGCTATGTATGGAGGGTCCACCACGTCGATTCTCGTTAACATTCCAGGGGAGGCGGCCTCTGTCGTTACCTGCCTGGATGGCTACCAGATGGCCTGCCGTGGAAGGGCAGGGGTCGCGTTGGGAATTTCTGCATTTGGATCCTTTATTGCAGGGACGATAGGCGTTGTAGGGCTTACCTTCTTAGCACCTCCTTTAGCAGCCATGGCTCTGCGATTTGGCCCCCCAGAGTATTTCGCAGTTATGGTTCTTGGACTTACTGTCTTGACCTTTCTTGCTGGGGGATCGATGATCAAATCCTTGATGATGGCCTGCGTTGGCATAATCATAGGCAATATAGGATTGGATTTTATAACTTCTCAGCCGCGATTTACTTTTGGGACCGATATTCTGCTTGACGGCGTCGGATTGGTTCCTCTTGTTATGGGGCTTTTCGGCATCTCGGAGGTTTTATTGAACATTGAGGAATCTCTCACAACGCGAAAAGTTTTCGAGACAAGACTGAAAGGGATCCTTCCCAATTTGCAAGATTGGAAAGAATCAATATGGCCAATTCTAAGAGGATCGGTTTTGGGCTTTTTTCTTGGAATTTTGCCAGGCGGAGGGGCCGTTATTTCATCCTTCGTCAGCTATGGCATGGAAAGAAAGCTTTCTAAGCATCCGGAAGAATTTGGAAAGGGAGCGATCGCGGGTGTAGCCGGCCCCGAATCGGCAAATAACTCAGCGACTGCCGGGGCGTTTATTCCTCTCCTGACTTTGGGACTTCCTTCAAATGCAGTGATGGCAATTCTTCTGGGCGCCTTGATGATTTATGATACTCCTCCCGGTCCCCGCCTTGTCTCCCTGCGTCCCGATATCTTTTGGGGAATTATTTCTAGTATGTATATCGGTAATGCAATGCTATTGATTTTTAATTTACCACTCATTGGATTATGGGTAAAAATCCTGCGCGTTCCTTATCCCGTTTTATTCCCCTTAATTCTCCTTTTCTGTCTAATTGGAGTTTATAGTCTGAATAATAAAACAAGCGAAATTGGCCTAATGCTCCTATTTGGAGTCCTTGGCTATTTGATGAAAAAATTTAAATTCGATGGGGCACCTCTCATCTTAGCCATGGTTTTGGGGCCATTGATGGACAAATCCTTGCGGCAAGCGTTACTGATGTCGGGAGGAAGTATCGGAATCTTTTTTGAAAGCACTATTTGCTTTATTCTCTTTTCGATCATTGTTGTTCTATTGGTTTTACCTTTAATTCCCTTTGTCGGACGCTTCCGGAAAAGGGTGGGGGAGGCTGAAGAGCAGGCCTGAAATGAGGGGTGTGAGGGGCCAAGGGGGTCAATGAATGAAAGATCGAGTTGCTTTGGTAACTGGCGCTGCGAGAGGAATTGGGAAAGCAGTAGCTCTTGAATTGGCGAAAAATGGCGCTTATGTCATAGTCAACGATTACCGCCTTGGAAAAGAGGCCCAAGAGGTGGTTGAACAAATTCGGGCCCTCGGCAATCGGGGCGAAGTTTACTTGGCAGATGTTTCATCCCGGGATGATGTTTCCAAAATGATGGAGAATATCCAACGGGATTTTGGACGTCTGGATATCTTGATCAACAACGCGGGAATATCGCCCAAGCATCAAGGCGTAAAAAAGCCGATTTATGAAATGGATCCTCAGGAATGGGAGACGGTAATCAATGTCAACTTGAATAGTGCTTTTTATTGCACCCATTTTGCGGCGCCCCTCATGATCGCAAAACGGTTTGGCAGAATCGTGAATGTTAGTTCCATGGCCGCGAGAGTGTATAGCCCTATCCCCGGGGCTCATTATTGTTCTTCCAAGGCCGGCATCCTTGGGCTGACCCGGGTATCGGCCGGAGAATTGGCGCCATTTAACATTATTGTTAACGCTATTGCCCCAGGCCGCATTAAAACCGAAATGATGGATGCCTTTGGCGAAGAAAGGAACCGAGAACTGTTAAAAACTATTCCCATTGGGAGATTTGGAACCCCGCAGGATGTTGCTAAAGTCGTCTGTTTTCTTGTTTCGGAGGAAAATGATTATATTGTTGGGGCAGTAATCGACATAAACGGGGGACGGGCGATGTTGTAAAAAACCCAATGAGAAGGAGAAGAAAATGTTGGCCGTACTAAAAGAAGAGCCAAAACCTAATACTCTTTCTGTTCGGGATATTGATTCTCCCCCTAAAAAACCAGACCATTTGGTCATTCGTGTTCTGGGTGCAGGAGTTTGTGGAAGTGATTTACATACTTTTTTTTGGACTGAAGATTATGAAAAACGTTTTCAGAATCGCCTCCCTGTTATTTTAGGCCATGAATTTGCCGGAATAGTTGAGGAAATAGGTCCCGGGGTTGAAGGATTTAAAGTAGGAGACCGAGTCGTTGCTCGCCCAGGAATTAGCTGTAATCGATGCAAAGCCTGCCTATCTGGAAATGACGGAATTTGTCCGAATCGCCGGGCAATGGGGGTTGATTATAACGGGGCTATGGCAGAATTTTTATCGATTCCTACCCAGGAGGTTTTTCGTTTACCAGAAAAATTTCCTATGGAGATTGGACCGCTCATTGAACCAATAATCATAGCATACAATGCTGTACTGAAAGCGGGATCATTATTAGGGAAAGATGTGGTTGTCTTGGGGCCAGGTCCTATAGGATATTTGATTAGCCTTCTTTTGCGAGGGCATGTGAAGAGCCAAACAATCATTGGGCTTAATAGAGATCGATCCCGAATGGAAAAACTGCAGGCTCAAATTCCTAACATTCGTGCTATTGAGCAAGGGGCATCTCGAAAAGGAAAAGAAGAGACCCTGGACGCGGATATTGTTTTTGAGGTCACAGGTTCTAGAGGCGGATTTCAACAGTCATTAGAAATGGGACGACGAAATGCAACGGTTATTCTGGTTGGTATTATTTCCGATCAGGTCTCAATTGATAGTAATTTAGCCGTTCGAGGAGAATTTACAATTCGGGGCTCTCATGCAGCTCCCAGAAGAATTTGGAAAGAAGTGATCGAATTAATCTCTTCTTTTCCTCAAAATGAGACTGATCGATTTCTTAGCTGCATTACCCATAGATTCCCATTACAAAGAGCAAAAGAGGCATTCCAACTTGTGGCTAGCGGGGAGGGCTTGAAAGTACTTTTTATCCCTGAAAATCGGTCAGCCTAACGCGTTGCTAAAATTTCCCCTGAATAAATGTAATTTGGGGGAAAAATTCAAAGAAAGCGAGGAGGAAGATCATGAAAAATGAAAAACCCAAGATCAAGTCGTGGTGGAGCATAAGTATTTTATTCTTCTTAGGGGCGATCTTCGGAGTTCTCTCTTCTGGGATAGCTGCAGGTTTTCCCACTAAACCAATCACTTTAATATGTATTTATGATGCTGGGAGCAGCGCTGATTTGGCAGTACGGCCCCTGGCTGATATTCTTTACAAAGAGCTTGGGCAGAGAGTCATCGTAGTGAATAAAGTGGGCGGAGCAGGGACACTTGGAATCACGGAGCTTTCCAAAGCGGCCCCGGATGGCTATACAATCGGGATGCTGACTTTTTCTCCGATGGCGATTACACCCCATCTCATGAAGGTCGGGTTTAAGCTTGATGATTTCGATTATTTCGGCTCTTGGGGAGAGTGGGTATATGGTCTCGTCAGTTCAGGGAAACGCCCTTGGAAGGACGTAAAGGATGTGATCGATTATGCTAAAGCGAACCCCGGGAAACTTAAACACGGATGGGCGTCCCATGCGAACGCCCTTCCCATGCTTCTTCTTGCCGAGAAAGAAAACCTGGACGTCAAATTCATTCCTACGAGTGGAGGCGGGGAATCGGAATCATTCTTGGCTGGCGGACATACAGACACAGACTGTCGACATCCCGGTGTTATAAAATCCTTTACCGAAGATATGATCCGTTTTCTCCATCCCTGCGGCAACCGTCGTTGGGATTTATGGGGACGATCAGATCGTCCTACGCTCATGGAGCTCGGGTATGATATTGATGTGCGTTCGTTCATTGGCTTGGGAGCCCCGAAAGGACTGCCTGCGAATGTGAAGAAAACTCTGATTGATGCCTTGCGGAAGGCTGCCAGCGATAAACTGACCAAAGACATAATGTTCAAGCTTGGCTTTTATCCCACCTGGATTGAGGGAACAGAATATGAGAAATTTATTAAAGAGGGATACATAAAGATTGGCCCGCTCGTAGAAAAATTGAAAAAGTAAAAAATTAGTAATGGGCACGAAGATTCTTCTCATTTTGGTTGGATTATGAGGGGGAGGTCAGTTTATCCTCTTGGCTGTCCGCCCCCTCCTTCTCTATGATCGGTGTGTTTTGGTATGTTTCAGGCTTAAGAAGTATTAGATCACGTAAAGTGTCTATTAACAGAAAAGAAACAAGGAGAATCCAAAAAGGATGGAATTCTTCAAGTGGAAAGTAGCGATCATAACTGGGGGAGGATCGGGAATCGGGAAAGCTACAGCATTGAGGCTTGTCTGAAATGGTGCCCGTATCGTGGTGGTAGAAAATAATCAAATGCGGTGGAGGGGCAATCGTTAATGGTTCTTCCCTGGCTGCAAAAGCCGGTTCGACTATTACGGAATCCCATTATGTTACTTTTAAGGCAGGAGTCGTAGGTTTCCCAAAGGTTCTCGCCAGAGAAGTGGCGGACTGCGGAATCCGGGTGAACGCCGTTGCCCCAGGGATGATCGATACGCCTGTGACTTGGGATGTTCCGGCAGAAGTGAATGAACATTCAAAAAGACTATCCCCTTGCAATGTTTAGGGAAGCCCGAAGAAGTGGCTGAAGGCATCCCTTTTTTACTTTCAGATGCGGCATCAAACATTACCGGCTTGGTTCTGGACATTAACGGCGGATTAGGGATGTATTACTAGGGTACGGAAAAGCACCAACTTCCAAGCACCAAATAACAAATAAATTCCAATGAACCAATTTTTCAAACCCTAACCGAAAAGGGCGTTTGGGTCATTTGGGCATTGGAATTTTGGATTTATTTGGGATTTGGATTTTGGGGTTTAATGTTTAGGCAATTTTTTGGGTACCAACATTTTTAGGGTGGGAGGTTTTAATGCAAATTAGCGACAAAGACTTACTTCAAATGTACCGCTGGATGGTGCTGGACCGGGTTTTCGAAGAAAAAACTTTTGACCTTTTAAAATTGGGGAAGCTGGTGGGGTTTCACCACCCTAATGTAGGCCAGGAAGCTGTGGATGTGGGGACTTGCTATGGCCTCCGGAAAGACGACACCATCATGCCCACCCATCGGGGGAAGGGCAAGTATTTAATGAAGGGGGTCGACATCAAGATCATGATGGCCGGCATGTTCGGCAGGAGAAACGGTTCCGGCAAAGGACGGGGGCCTGCTTCCCATTCGGGAGACAACTCCATCGGCCTTCTGGCCGGGACAGGCCTCATCGGTTCGGGAATCCCGATCAGCACGGGAGCGGCCTTAGCTATGAAACTTCAGAAGAAAGACAGCGTGGCCCTGCATTTCTTCGGTGACGGGGCTTCCAACCGGGGGGACTTCCATGAAGCCCTGAACATGGCCGGGGTAATGAAGTTGCCCATTGTTTATGTCTGTGATAACAACTGCTATGCTATGTCCGTCCCTCAGTCCTGCGCCATGGCCATCGAAAATATCGCCATCCGGGCGGAAGGCTACGGTTTCCCGGGAATTATGGTCGATGGCAACGATGTTCTGGCCGTTTATGAAGCCAGCCAAAAAGCCATTGTTCGAGCCCGGAAAGGCGAAGGCCCCACCTTGATCGAATGTAAAACCTACCGGTGGATGGGGCACAGCATCAATGACCCAGGAGTCTACCGCTCCGCTGAAGAAGTTGCCGCCTGGAAGGAAAAATGCCCGGTGAGACGCTTCGAGAATTATTTGCGGGAGAAAAAGATTCTGAATGATGCCAAGGTGCAGGACGTGTATAAAAAGGTCAATGAGGAAATTGAAGAGGCGGTACATTTAGCCGAATCCAGCCCGTTGCCCCTACCGGAGGATACGCTCTTAGACGTTTATGCGGATTTAAAAAATTAATTGGACACGGATTTCCGCAGATAAACGCAGATAAAACTTATTTAGTGTCCATCCGTGTCCAAAATAAATTTTGAGGAAAAATAAAATGCGCGAGATAACTTTTGTCGAAGCAGTCAACGAGGCACTGCACGAAGAGATGGCCCGGGATGAGCGGGTATACATATTCGGAGAAGACGTACGGGTCGGGTATGGAAAAGGAGGGCCTTTCGGAGCGACCAACGGCCTTGCTGCCCGCTTTGGACCGGAACGCGTCATTGACACCCCGATTTCGGAATCGGCCATCGCGGGCACATCTGTGGGAGCGGCTCTTTGGGGAATGCGACCCGTCGCCGAAATCATGTTTTCCGATTTTCTGGCGCTGGCCATGGACCACATCGTCAATTCCGCGGCCAAGATGCGCTACGCCTACGCCGGGGAGGCAACGGTACCGGTCGTTTTTCGTATGGCCTGTGGGGCCGGCGTGGGAGCTGCTCTCCATCATTCGCAAAGCCCGGAAGCCTGGATCACCAACGTTCCCGGCCTGAAAGTAGTCATGCCTTCCACGCCCGCCGACGCCAAGGGACTCTTAAAGAGCGCCATCCGGGACGACAACCCCGTTGTTTTTTTTGAGCACAAATTTTTATACAGCCGGCTAAGAGAACCGGTTCCTGAAGGAGAACACCTGATTCCCTTGGGGAAAGCCGACGTGAAGCGCTCCGGGGAAGACCTGACGATCATCGCCTATGGAGCCATGCTCCAGCAGGCCATGCGGGCGGCCGACCTTCTGAACCAGGAAGGGGTGAAGGTGGAAGTCTTGGATCCCCGAACCTTGGTTCCCCTGGACCGAGAAACCATTCTGCAATCGGTAAAAAAGACGGGTAAAGTAATCATTGTCCACGAGGCGCCAACCTTCGGAGGTTTCGGCGGGGAGATTGCCGCCCTCATCGCCGAAGAAGCTTTTTATTCCCTGGACGCCCCCATCAAGCGAGTGGGAGCGCCCTTTACGCCGGTACCGGCCAGCCCGATCCTGGAAAATTTTTACTTGCCCAATGCCGAGAAAATCGTAAAAGCAGCCAAAGAGATTATGGAATAATTTATTGGGACGCAGATTATCGCGGATTGACGCAGATTAAAGAATATAAACTTTAGGCGCTCAAGGAACCTTTATTTTCGTATAAATAATGGAACGGGCATTGACACTGCCTTAAACCCCCTCACCTTTATCCTCTCCCCCGGATTCGGGGGAGAGGGGAGGGTGAGGGGGGAGTAATAAATTGATCAATGTTCCATTACTTTTGCGAAGCTCAATAATCGGTGTTTATCTGCGTGTATCTGCGTCCAATATCAACAATATTTGAAGGAGAACATCATGGCTGTAGAAGTCCAAATGCCCAGCCTGGGGCTGAGTATTGTCGATGGAACGATTGAACGCTGGCTAAAAAAAGAGGGAGATCCGGTAGAAAAGGGTGACCTTTTGGTGGCAATCATTACCGAAAAAATCACGGTAGAAATTCCGGCGGAGGCCTCGGGAACGTTGCTGAAGATTTTTTCTCCCGCCGGCACAAAAGTGATGGTGGGGCAGACGATTGCGCTTATTGGATTGGTTGGCGAAAGAGTGGGGGGATTTTTTGCGGCTGAGGAACCTCAATATGGGCCTCCCCACGAACCCCAGGAGCCGTTTGTGGCCAGGAAAGAACGTGGGGATCTAAAAGTTTCGCCCCTGGCTCTTAAAATAGCCGAGGAACAGGGGTTGGACATCCGGGAAATTGCTGCCAAATATCCGGGGAAGAAAATCGGTAAGAAGGAAATATTCGACTTCCTCGAAGAAAGAAAAGGAAAACCATCGGAAGAGGAAGTCAACCCTGAGCGGCGCTTCTTTACCCCGCCTTCAAGGGCGGGGCTTGGCGCCGCCGAATGGGTCAAGCCCTCGCCGGTCTCTACGGACGAAGAGGTCAAACCCTTGAGCGGACCGCTGCGGGCCATGGCCGAGCATATGGGAATGAGCGCAAGAACGGCAGCACGGGTTACCACCATGGCCGAGGTGGACATGACGGAACTGGTGAAGCTGCGGAATGCTCTGAAAGAAAAATTGCAGCAGGAGTTCAAGGTCAATCTGACCTTCGTACCTTTTGTTATGCGGGCCATGGCTGAAGGAGTGAAGGAATTTCCCATTTTGAACGCCTCCCTCCAGGGTGAAGGAGTGGTCTTCCATCGAACGATCAATGTGGGAGTGGCCGTGGATACCGGGGAAACCCTGCTGGTTCCCGTAGTAAAAGATGTGGCCCACAAAAGCATCCTTGAGCTTAGCCGCGAGGTTATCCAGATATCGGATAGAGCCCGGGAAAGAAAACTTTCTCTGCAGGACATCCAGGGAGGAACGATCACCTTGACCAACGCTGGTGTGTACGGCGCGCTTTTAGCCACGCCCATCATTCAAAAGCCCCAGAGTGCCATCCTCTGGATGGGCAAAGTGATGGAAACCCCCGTTGTGCGTGAGGGACAAATCGTCATCCGGTCGATGATGTACCTTTGCCTCTCCTATGACCATCGCATCATCATGGGTGCCCAGGCTGTTCGCTTCCTTCAGGTTGTTAAGAAGAACTTGGAAAACCCCTACCCTCTTCTCTTTTAAATTGCGGATCGCAGAATTCAGAATGCCGAATCCGCAACAAATTCTTTTTCCTCTTCCCCAAGAGGGTCAGTCCTAAACCATCTTGACCTCCTTCCTCTGCGGTGGTAATTTTAACATATGCCCGTAGTTGAAAATAACCTCCGCCCCTGCCAAGCCTTTCGGCTGGGGATGATCGAATATGAAGATGCCCTCCGCCTGCAGAATCGTCTCGCTGAGGCCCGGAAGGAAGAGAAGATCGGAGATGTTTTGCTTCTCCTACAGCATCCACCGGTCATAACCATGGGAAAATCCGGGAAGACGCAAAACATCCTCGCCCCCCAAACTATCCTGCAGGATAAAAATATCAAGGTTATCTTCACGGACCGGGGAGGCGACGTCACTTATCATGGGCCGGGGCAATTGGTGGTTTACCCCATTCTCAACCTTCGCCTCTACGGCCTGAGCGTGCCGGATTATGTATGGCGCCTGGAAGAAGTAGTCCTTCGTCTTCTTGCCCGCTGCGGCATTTCTGCCGGACGGCTGGAAAAATTCAGAGGGGTCTGGGTGGGAGGGGAAAAAATCGCCTCGCTGGGAGTGCACCTTTCCCGCTGGATCAGCAAACACGGCCTGGCGCTGAACGTGAACACAGACCTCGATGCTTTTAACCTCATTAACCCCTGCGGGACGGGCCGCCGAGTAACTTCCATGGCCAGGATATTAAAACGGGAGATTCCCATGGAGGAGCTGGAATCGCTGATCTTTCAGGAATTCGCTGAGGTCTTTGGATCTTCCCTCCACGAAGAATCCCGGCAGATGCTGGAGCCCTATCTATGAAACCTGTTTGGCTACGACGAAAACTTCCCGATCAAAAAGCTCTGCAGCAGATGCGCGAATTACTCGGGCGGCACAACCTGAATACGGTCTGCCAGGGAGCTCTTTGCCCGAATCAGGGAGAATGTTTCGGCCGGGGAACCGCGACTTTTTTAATCCTGGGAAAAACCTGCACAAGAAATTGCACCTTTTGCGCTATCCCCGCAGAGGAGCGCCCCCCGGCTCCTGATCCGCAAGAGCCTCAAAGGATCGCGGAAGCGGCGGCGGAACTATGTTTAACCCATGTGGTAGTCACTTCCGTTACCCGGGATGATCTTGAGGATGGAGGCGCATTTCATTTCGCCGCAACAGTTAGGGCCTTAAAGAAACACAACCCTGATATTGTCGTGGAAGTGCTGATCCCGGACTTTCAGGGTTCGTTAGCAGCATTGCGCATGGTCATCGACAGCAACCCTGACATCATCAACCACAACGTAGAAACCGTTTCCCGCTTATACCGGGATGTCCGGCCACAAGCCGATTACCGCCGGTCCATAGGCCTTTTAAGGACGGTAAAGGAGATCAACCCGGAGAAAATTACCAAATCAGGCCTGATGCTGGGATTGGGGGAGGAATGGAATGAAGTTTTGCAGGTCATGAGCGACCTAAGGGAAATTTCCTGTGATCTTCTGACCCTGGGCCAGTATCTGCAACCTTCGGGCAGGCATCACCCGGTCTTTCGATATATCCCGCCGGAAGAATTCGAAGATCTGCGCTGGGAGGGTGAAAAGATGGGATTCAAAGCGGTCTTTTCCGCCCCCTTAGTGCGCAGCTCTTTCCACGCCGCTGAACTCTTCCGGCATATCCAATCCTGAGCGTCATAAATTCATTACCAAAAGGAGGGAGAAATGGCTGAGCTGGAAAATGAAAAAAGGGAAAAACTTCTGGAAGAGATGAGGAAAGAGCGGGGATATGTGTTAGAGTCCTGGGTCTATTTAGCCGAAAAAGACCTGGAATTTCTTGAATCCTACAACAATCTGTACACCAAAGGATTGACTGACGGAAAGGCTCTCCCCGCCAAAACCAGGGAACTCATTGCCCTCGCCCTGCTCGCTTACCGGGGACTCGGCGATGCGGTCTATGAACATGCTAAGAGGGCTCTGCGCCTGGGGGCGACCAAGCTGGAATTGCTGGAAGCCCTCGAAACCTCCGCCATCCCCGGCGGAGCCCCCACCCTGGCCACAGGTCTTCGGGCCTTGCATAGAATCGAGGAAGAGGAAAAAGAAAAATAGGAGGGGTTATGCGATTCCAAGGAAAAGTGGTTTTAATCACAGGCGCCGGCGTGGGTATTGGCCGGGCGGCTGCTGTTCGCTTCGGCAGAGAAGGGGCGAAGGTGGCCATCAACTCTTTGACTCCGGCCAATGGCCAGGAAACTCTTCGTTTGTTGCAAGAAGCCGGCGGACAAGGGATCTACATACAGGGAGATGTTTCCATAGCCGCCGATGCCCGGCGCATGGTAGAAGAGACGGTCAAGGCTTTTGGCCGGATCGACATTCTGGTGAACAACGCCGGGATCGTCCTCCCCGGAAGGGTTGACAACATGTCGGAAGAGGATTGGGATCGCACCATGGCTGTAAACCTCAAAGGGGTCTTTCTTGTCTCCAAATATACCATTCCGGAAATGCGCAGGATCGGCGGGGGCGTTATCGTGCACAACGCCTCGGTTGTGGCCCTCAAGGGAGTGAAAGACCGGGGCGCTTATACGGCCTCCAAAGGAGGTGTCCTGGTTCTGACCAAGGCCATGGCTGCGGACTATCTTTCCGAAAATATCCGGGTTAATTGTGTCTGTCCCGGAACAACATACACCCCCTCCCTGGAACGCAGGATCCAGGCTTTCGCTGACCCTGAGAAAGCCCGGGCTGATTTCATCGCCCGCCAGCCCATGGGACGTTTAGGAAAGGATGAAGAGATAGCCGCCGCTATTCTTTTCGCGGCATCGGATGAAGCGGCCTTTATGAACGGTGCGACCATCGCCATAGATGGGGGAATGACCATCTAAGCCACTATAATAAAACCCCGTAACAGTTTAGCGATTTGAAAAAATGGTATAAAAGCCTTTGGTAAGGGCCGGGGGTTAGAGCGGAACGCGCCGGAAGCATCGGTTGGGGTTCCGCTTGGCCACGAAGATAGAAGATCTGTTCCTCCGGAGGAGGCGGGGGTTCTTGCCCGCCCCATATGCGGAGAAATAAGCGCCTTATGATTCTCCGCCTAAGGCGGATTCCGCTCTGGCCCCCGGCCCCTGGAATCCCTTGGCCTTTACAACACACCTTTTTTCAAAGAGCTAAAGTGTTACAAAACCTCGAAAATAATTTACCTCTCTCACCCCGCTTCTCCCAGAAGGTGTGAAAAAATTGGGATAAGAACATAATTCCCCTCCCCTTGCGGGAGGGGATTAAGGGGAGGGGGATAAATAACTTAAAGAAATTCTTTAGCTCTTCACCCTCACCCTACCCTCTCCCATCAAGGGAGAGGAGGTATTGCTGAATTTTTCACAGCTTCCCATACAGAGGGAGGGGCGGGAGATTCACTTCCCTCCTTAAATGGTTAAATATCCTCCATCAACGGGAATAATTGCGCCGGTAACGTATCGCGATGCCTCGGAGGCAAGGTAAACTGTTGCTCCTTTCAATTCATCACCTTCGCCAAACCTTCCCATGGGAATATGGCTGAGTAATTTCTTTCCATGGTGTTCTATAACCCACTGGGTCATGTCCGTCGGGAACCAGCCGGGGGCAATGGCATTAACGCGAATGTTGTGCTTGGCCCATTTAGCTGCCAGGTCTTTGGTAAAGGCGATCAATGCCCCTTTGCTGGCGCTGTAGGCGATGGCATCCGCGGCCTCGGATTCTGTCCCGACGATCCCCATAATGGAAGCGATATTGATGATGCTCCCGCTTTTCTGCCGGATCATTGCTCGACCGGCAATTTGAGAAAAGAGGAAAGCGCCCGTCATGTTCGTCTCCATTACTTTTTGCCATCCTTCCAGCGGGAAATCTTCCGGGGGGGCCCCCCAATTCGACCCTGAGTTGTTGACCAGGATATCCACCCGCCCGAATTCTGCGAGGGTTTTATCAACAACTCCCTGGATGTCCTTTAATAATTTCACGTCACACTTTAAGGCCAAGGCTTTCACGCCCAATAAAGAGAACTTTTCCGCCGCCCTCTGGCAGTTTTCTATTTTCCGCGAACATAGCGCTACATTTGCTCCTGCTTCAGCCAGGCCTTCAGCCATTTTCAAGCCGATTCCCTTTCCTCCACCCGTGATGATTGCTGTTTTTCCCTTTAAATCAAACATCTCTTTTACGTTCATTTTCCCACCCCTATTTTAAAATCATCAGTACACAGATTTTTGCTGATTTTCACAGAAAAAGATTTTATGGAATTTTTCTCTTTTTATAAATCGTGTAAATTTGCGTTCATCCGCGTCCAAACTGGTTTTTGAATTTTTTCAAATAAAGCGAATGATCCTTGCCCCTGTCCTCTGATCCAAACGATGGATCCCTTCTTCCTTAGCTATCGTTAAAGCTTCCTCGTACTCTCCCTGAGTGATACTCCGATTCATGGGAGGGTGTTGATGGGCCTTTCCGCATGGGCGATATTGCGACATAACATTGACATAAGTATGAGTCGAAATTTCTCTGGCTAAAAAGCGCATTGCTTCCCGCGTCCCGGCCAATCCGCCTGGCAAAATTAGGTGCCGGATTAAGAGCCCGCGCTGGGCAATGCCCCGCTGGTCGATTATTAAATCCCCCACCTGGCGGTGCATTTCTTTGATCGCGATTTTCGCCCTTTCCGGGTAATCTTTCGCCCGGCAGAACCGATCAGCCGCTTCCCCGTCCATGAATTTTAAGTCCGGCATGTAAATGTCGAACACACCGTTAAGCAATTTAAGGGTTTCTATCGAATCATACCCGCCAGTGTTATAGACCAACGGGATACTCAATCCCCCGGCGATAGCTGCGGGCAAAGCCGCCAGGATTTGGGCCACCACATGCGAAGGGGACACAAAGTTGATGTTGTGGCAGCCGATTTCTTGCAGACTGAGCATGATTTTAGCCAGATGGTCAGGCGTAATCTCCCGGCCTTCGCCCAGATGGCTGATCTCGTAATTCTGACAGAAAAGGCAAAGAAGGTTGCAGTGCGTGAAAAAAATCGTCCCCGACCCTCTGGCGCCCACTAAGGGATTTTCTTCGCCGAAGTGGGGGTTGTAACTGGAGACGACGGCCTTAACTCCCGTGCGGCAATACCCCTTTTCATTAACACTCCGGTCCACCCCGCATTCCCGCGGGCAAAGCCGGCAGGACTTTAATATTTCCCAGGCTTCAGACACTCGATCTTTCAATGCCCCGTCTTCGTAGAGACCTAAATAAGCCGGGCGGAAATTTTTCTCTTCTTTCCGGGCCATCTATTCTCTCGCCTTTTCTTTCATGAATTCGTATCAATTTAGCGGTTTGAAAAAGTGGTTTTACCACCTTTGTTGAGGTCCGGGGGTCTGGGTGGAACGCGCCGGAAGCATCGGCCGGGTTTCCGCTTGGCCACGAAGAACCCCGCTCGTTTCCGCCGGAGGAGGCGGGGGGCATTGCCCCCGCCCCACCGGCGAAGAAATCAGCGCCTTATGATTCCAAGCGGGCCGCCCAGGCCCCCGGACCATGGATTCCCTCTGACCTTACGCCCCACCTCTTTTCAAAGGGCTAAAGTGTTACATGAATTTCAATTTTTCCGTCGGATGATACTGGCTCCCCCTTCCCTTTCCGGAAATGGTGAAATAGCCCTGTTTGGCCAGTTCCCGCATTAGGCTTATGGCTTTTTCTCTGGGGACAGACTCGGGTTGTTTTAAGTCGGCAAAAGTAAAGAACCCCTTTTTATCTAAAGCTTCCTTAACCCATTCTAAACCCGGAAAAGAAACAGCTTGATCTTCAGGCTCTAAGACGCGGTAAACCTTTCCGTGTTTTTTAAGCGGCTGGACAACCTTCTTATTGACCATTTCCCTTATCTCGGTGTAGGCTGCGTCCCGGCCAACTCCCATTTTCTGGTAATCCGCGCTGCTGAAAATCATGCCGTGGACTCTGGCGTAGGCCAGGATCCGTTTCTGCCTCGGATTCAGGGCATGATCCCGGAAAAGTTGCAGCCAGACCAGCGTGCTTTCCTCCATGATCGGGGTGTTCCTGAATATAAGAGAGAAAAAAAACTCATCTTCTTTCATCTCCGGAGGATTCAAGCCGTGCCGCTCCATCTCCTGAAAAATCCGGGGAAGGCCCCCTCCCAACGCCCTCATCATGCCCCGATCAGTCAGGACGCGGGCAATCAAAGGATTTCTGGAATAATGGGCCCTTTCCTGACGCAGGAGCTGCTCCATTTTCACGGGTCCGGGGAGCCTTCCAGGGCTGCGCACCTCGAGGCGATCGTCGAACATTAAGACTTCGATCGCGCTCCCTTCCAGGCCGTAATCTCTATGGGCAATAGCGTTGACAAGCGCCTCGCGTAAGGCGAATGCTGGGTATTCGAATTTCTCCTGGAAAAACAGATCGCGCAGCACAACCTTTTCTTTAATGAAGCCTCCAATAAAACTATCCACCTCTCTAATTAACTTGAGGATCGGACCTTCCAGCCGTACACGTTCGGCAACATTGTACTCACTCCCTACTCCTCTCTCGTGTCCCTCAAAACGGACAAATTCAATCCCCGGCCGGGGGTGCCAGCGAAGGGGGTCTTTTCCGAAAAGGTAGACAGCCGCTCTGGTTAATAAAGGTTTCCCGTTGCTATATTCAATCAGACCATAAGGGCGGTGGAGGATTTTTTCAGCCTCCCCGAATCCTCCCGAATGCCCGATAAAATCAGCCACCAAATCTTGATCTAAATCCTTAAGTGCGCTTTTTGGAAGGACTTCGCGTTCGTGCCAGGCTTCGGTCCGGGCCTCTTTTAGGAGGGCTATTCTTTCTCTGGAAAGGGGGATATTCTCCGGTCCAACTCGAATATAACACTTCCCGTTGAGTAGAAGATGAATGGCGGGGCTGGGAGCTACTGTGAATCGGAGAAGGATTTTTTCTCCGGTCACCTCTGTTACCGTCTTGAATTTCAGGGGAGGAATGGAGGACTTTTCCAAAACGCGAATTAAATGTTGACGGCCCCGATCGTCAAAATAAACTCCTTCTGCTTCGCCGCCCGCTGTAGCCCCCAAAAGAACCGTTCCCCCTTCGGCATTGCCCATGGCATTCAATGAAACGGCAACCGCCTGGGCGATTTCTTTAAGGGGTCTTTTTTTAAGTTTACCGCTGAAACTCTTGTGGTAACAGCTAATGATCTCGGCAAACTGCCCCGGTTCACGTTGCCAGAACTCAATCCAATTCTCTTTCATAAGGTTCCTTCCTTATGTCAGGTTGAGTTGATAAAATTTTTGAACATTGCCAAAAATCTGAAAGGTTCAAGAAAATCCATTCTCCATCTTTTCCCGAAGATGCGTCATTATCTCTAAGAAGAATGAAGCAGGTCAAGGGAATTTTAAAGGACTTGATAGAAGATGTCTAAATGATATATTCTGAAATTGGCCACAGATTTTTTATCATTGTTTTAAAATTCTGTGATCTCTGTGCCCTCTGTGGCTAATTTAAAAACAGGAGGAATGAATGCGCCCCGAATCTTTTGAATTTTTGAAGGCTCTGGCCGAAGTCCCCAGCCCCTCCGGCCATGAGCAAGCCGCCCAGAAGGTCTTTCGGGAATACATCCAAGACCATGTCGATGAAGTTCAAACCGACGTTTTGGGAAATGCTTCCGGTTTGATAAAGGGACGGGGAAAAGGCCAGCCCACGGTCATGCTCGCCGGCCATTGCGATGAAGTAGGGTTCATGGTGAAATATATCGATGAAAACGGATACATTTATTTTGCTCCAATCGGCGGAATCGATGATCAACTTCTTCCGGGAAAGCGCGTCTTCATCCATGCCCAGAATGGGCCTATCATGGGTGTTGTTGGCCGCAAACCCATCCATCTCATCGACCCCAAAGACCGGGAAAAAGTAGTCCAGTTTCACAACCAGTTCATCGACATTGGGGCCAAGAACAAAAAGGAAGCTTCACGGTTCATTAAAATCGGGGATGCTGTAACCTTTGCCGGGGGTTTGGAAAAACTTATAGGGGACCGGGTTGTCTCGCGGGGATTCGACGACAAAGTGGGAAGTTTCGTGGTTGCGGAAGCGCTGCGCAGAGTTGGCGAGAAGAAGGAGCGCCCCTGGTGTACGGTCTATGGCGTTTCCACGGTTCAAGAAGAACTTGGCTTGCGGGGAGCGACCACCAGCGCCTACCAGATTCAGCCCGATGTCGGCATCGCCGTGGAAGTTGGGCATGCCAGCGATTATCCGGATGTGGAAAAAAAGCGCGTCGGGGAGTATAAGCTGGGAGCAGGCCCAATCATCGCCCGTGGCGCCAATATTAACCCCCTGGTGTATGAACTGCTTATAAAAACCGCTAAAAAAACCAAAATTCCCGTGCAGATCCTCGGCGCCCCCCGGGCCACGGGAACTGACGCCAGTGTCATCCAGCTCTCCCGCAAAGGAGTAGCCACCGGCCTGGTCAGCATTCCCTTGCGCTACATGCATACGCCCACAGAGGTCCTTTCGTTAAAAGATCTCGAAGCCACCTGCCGGCTTTTGGTGGGGTTCATTTATGAGTTAAGAGAGGATATGAATTTTATACCGGGGTGATTTTGTTTAAACCTAAAAAATTGATGATCTCGTAAAAAGTCATCAGAACTATGGTTTCGTAAAAAGCTCCAGATGCAAGGCGGGCAATCCGCTATTTTTATTCTTTCTCGACAATCTTGTATTTTTTAATTTTATAGCGCAGGACCCGCTCGCTGATGCCGAGTTCCGCAGCCGCTTTCGTCTGCACGCCGCTGCTTTTCTCCAGAGCGTTAGTGATCATTTGATGTTCTATCTCCTCCAAAGCCGCTGGAAGATCCCGGCTCTCCCGGGCGCGTTCCAAAGCAGCCTCCACCTTGCTCTCGCGCAGGTTCAAAGGCAAGTCCTGGGCGGTCAAAGTCTCTCCGCGACACAAAACCACTGCCCTTTCGATGATGTTCTCCAGTTCCCGCACGTTTCCTGGAAAATGATAATTCATGAGCAAATCCCGAACTTCTTTGGATAGGGAGGTTACCTTTTTCTTGTTTTCCAGGTTGTATTTCTTGAGAAAATATTCCACAAGCGGCGGGATGTCCTCTTTCCTCTCCCGCAAGGGAGGTAAAGAAATGGTCACTACATTAAGGCGGTAATACAGGTCTTCGCGGAACGCCCCCTTTTGAATGGCCTCTTCCAGGTTGCGGTTGGTGGCCGCAATAACCCGTACATCGCTCTTAATGGTCTGGTTGCTTCCCAGGCGTTCGAACTCTTTCTCCTGGAGGACTCGCAGGAGCTTCATCTGCAAAGAAGGAGAAAGGTCTCCGATCTCATCCAAAAAAATCGACCCGTGGTCAGCTTGCTCGAAGCGGCCGATCCTGCGGGCCACGGCTCCGGTGAATGCGCCTTTTTCGTGGCCGAAAAGCTCGCTCTCCAGCAGATTTTCCGGCAGGGCAGCGCAGTTGACCTTGACTAATGGTTTATCCGCCCTAAGGCTGGAATAATGGATGGCCCGGGCGATGAGTTCCTTTCCCGTGCCGCTTTCCCCCAGAATTAAGACCGTGGCCTGACTCTGGGCCACTCTCCCCGACAGGTTAAGGGCTTCTTCCATCTGCCGACTGGTGGAGACGATAAAATCAACTTTGAATTTTTCCTTAAGCTGGTCTTTCAGTTCCCGGTTCTCCAGCCCTAATCTTACCTCTCTTTCCACACGCTGGATCAGGAGAAGGAGTTCATCCAGGTCAATGGGTTTGGTCAGATAATCATAAGCTCCTTCTTTCATGGCGGTAACCGCTGTCCCCACTGTTCCATAGGCGGTCATAATGACTACTACCGTCTCCGGGTTTAATCTCTTTATTTCTTTTAGCAATTCAATCCCTTCCATCCCGGGCATGCGGTAGTCCGTAATAACGAGATCAAAAGTTCCGCTTTTAAGCTTCTCCAAAGCTTTCGGCCCATCTTCCGCGGCCATGGCCCCAAACCCCTGTTTCACCAGGAATCCGGCAAGCATCTCCCGCTGGACTTTCTCATCATCGACGATTAAAATCTGCATTTTTGCGGCTGCGTTCATCCCTTCTCCCCCGGCCCTGGCAAAGAGACCTGAAAAGTTGTCCCCCTGCCGGCCTCGCTTAACACCTCAATTGTTCCTCCATGATCCTTAATTATTTTGTGGGCCAGGGGCAAGCCCAGCCCTATCCCTTTCTCTTTGGTAGTAAAATAGTAGTCGAATATCTGCCGCAGGTTTTCCGGCGGGATGCCCTGGCCCGTGTCGGAAATTTCAATGATAATTTCCCCTCCGGAATGTAACCTTGCTCCAAGACCCAATTGCCCCCCATCGGGCATGGCCTGGAGTCCATTGTTTACTAAGTTCCATAAAGCTTCCTGCAGGCGCTGGCGGTCGAGCTTAAGAAGCGGGAGGTTTGGGGCGATTTCTTCCTTCAGGATGACTTTTTGCTGCTCGGCTGCTTCCCGCGCAAGCAGACTAATATTTTTTACTATTTCCCCGACCTGAACCTCTTTAAGGTCTAAACTTGCCGGGCGGGTGAAGAAAAGAAATTGTTCGACGATTTCGTTTACCCGCTTCACTTCCCCGCGCAGGACTTCGGTGAACCGATTATATTCACTCTTTGCTTCCTGATGCGCCGGGGCGAATTCCCGCTGCAGACGCTGGATGGCCATGCCGATGGCATTTAACGGGTTACGGATTTCATGGGCAACGCCCGCGGCCAGGTTGGCCAGGGAAGACAGTTTTTCGGATTGGTGGATCCTCTCTTCCATTTCCCGAACCCTGGCCAGGTGGCGGTTTTCCACGCGGTATATGACAGTAACTCCCAAGCCCCCGAAGATTAAAAGTAGCAGGCTGAACAGAAGGATATTACGCTGGTCGGCGGCAATAATCTGCTCCACCCTCTCAGTGGAGAGTCCGACACGCAGGGCCGCCCGGGTTTTCTTGTCCAGGGCCACCACTTTAGCCACTTCCAGAATTCCCAAACTTTTTTGTCTTTCCGTCTGGATTGCTGAGTCAGCTTTAAGAAAAAGCTGCTGTATGAAAACACTCTCTTCTTTCTTCCTGATTTTCTGCGGGTTCGTATCAGCCCAGATTTCCGAGTCTTCCCCCTGGAAAGAAATATATTTCGTTTCTCCCTTATCTCTCCATTCCTCGATCACTTCCTGGAGTATGACTCGTCGCCTAAAAAAATGAATGTCCGCCTCATCCGCCCGTAGAATCAGAATCCCTTTCCCGGCTTTCCGGACGATTGCCACATTTAGATGATTCATTTGGCCGGTCTTTAACTTTTCCGAACGCTCAATGGCGTAGGAAGCCTTACCTTCCAGGAGGTGCTGGTAAAAGGGTTTTGGCTTATTTACTGACGAACCCGCAGGGCGGCGGCTGTATAAGAATTTTTCCCCGGAGGCGATCACTTCTATTCCTGAAAAATGTTCCGCCGCTCCCAATTTTTTAAATTCCTTCTCCCCGGGTGAGAGGCTGCCTAATTCCTGATCGATCTGAAAAGCAGCCTCCAGGATTAGATCGACGACCGACTCGTCCAGTGTCCAAAAATTTATTGGAGTTATAAAAATGGAAGCATCAGGAAAAGCTTCAACCGCACTCAAGGAAGCAACGATGTTCTGGGCGCTCTTTTCCATGCCGGCGATCAGAGCCGAACCTTCATCAAAGAGCATGCGGTAAAGATTATCTTTGGCGCGTTTGGCCTCGTATGCGCCGTTGGCCACCAGGAGAAGGGCCAGGAGACCCCAGATGATAAGAAGATTGAAAGGGCGAAAAAACCAGCGTCCCTTGGGCTCCAGTTTTTCCTTGGATAAGGCCATAGCCGAGAGTGGATTCCTTTATTCTCTTCCGATTTCTCGCCCCCATCCTGGCATCATTCGCGGACCGGGCAATCCCCGAAAACCAAACGCCGGAGGCAGGAGTTTTATCTGCTCAGAAGTAAGGACCTGGCGCATTTCCAATTGATAAAGAACCGTGCGCTCCTGGAGCTTGGATTCCAGGCTGGATATCTCCCGTTGTTTGGCCAGGACTTGATCGGGTTCTGCCTGGGGGTTTTCCAGAAGATCCTTCAGGTCGAACCGGCCTATTACTAATTCATTCCTCAAGACCAGGGTATCCCGCAAGTAGGATTCCCGTAACTTCTGAAGGCGAATGGTCTGTTCTTCGGTAAGGTTCAGGCGCCGGACCCAGTCAATCATTGGACCGGGCATAGGGCCCATCATCCCTTTCCGTTCGCGAAACTCCGGCCCTTTTCTCCATTGACCCCCCGGCCCATTCTTATCCAGAGGCCCTTGACTTAAAGCCAAAGCCGGAAGAAAAATCAGCAAGCAGAATAAAAATAAAAAAATTCTTTGCACGGTCATCTTCATCTAAAACGGTTCTTAAGAGAGGCTCTTGCAAAATTAATAAACACCACCATTCCCGCCAAAGCGGGAATCCAGGGCAGCCTGAAAAATCTGGATTCCGGGTCGCGCTGCGCTTGCCCGGAATGACGTTTGAGCGCCCGATTTTGAGATTTGCAAAAACTTCAATTGGTATCAATTTAGCGGTTTGAAAAAGTGGTTTGACCACCTTTGTTAAGGCCCGGGGGCCTGGGCGGAACGCGCCGGAAGCATCGGCTGGGTTTCCGCTTGACCACGAAAAACTCCGCGCGTTTCCGCCGGAGGAGGCGGGGGGCATTTTCCCCGCCCCACTCGCGAAGACATTAGCGCCTTATGATTCCAAGCGGGCCGTCCAGGCCTCCGGGCCACGGATTCCCTTGGCCCTTACGCTCCACTTCTTTTCATAGGGCTAAAGTTTTACCTCAATTGTTAATCGGCTATGGGCTATTGAAAATTGCTGGAAGTTAGGCCTCCAAGACTTCCCCTACCCGCCCGAAGAAAAAATTTTCCCCGAACTCGGCGAATAGGCGCGAGGCTGCTTTTAACCCCGTGCAGTGAGAAACTCCGACCTTTTCCACTTTGTATTCCTTAAGAGCCGTTATCGTTTCTTCCACCTGCGGGGATGAGGCAAAATCCAGATGTGTTCCCCCGATAACGGCATGCACCCTATCCGTCCCCGTCTTTTCCATGGCGTGCTTTATGATGTTGACCATGCCGGCGTGTGCGCAACCTAAAACCAATACCAACCCTTTTGGGCTATCTATGATCAATGATTGATCATCCAGAAACGGGTCCGGGATTAATTTTCCCTGGCTTTCGGCAAAAAGATTAGCGTCGCCTTTTTCGAAAGGAGTTTTGCGCGGCACTTCCCCGGTTAGATACATTTCCCGGCTGACCTCGCGAAAACTTTTTTCCAGGATAAATCTCCCCCCGAGGCTTTCCAGGTAGGCTCTCTGAAACTTCAGCCCTACGAATCGCTTAATTTCTTTTCCATCTTTCCGGGAGATGTGATAACGGTTGGAAAACAGATCCGGATGGGCCAAAACCTCCACTCCTCCTAATAGCTCTAAAATGGAAGCCAGCCCCCCTGTGTGATCCTGATGGCCATGGCTCAAAAATATCTTCTGGATGGATAGAGGATCTTTATCAAACTTCAGGAGGTTAGGAATTAATCCTTCTCCCCGGCCAGTGTCGAAAAGATAATTCCCTCTCTCTGTCTCCAGGTAGGCGGCAAACCCGTGCTCCCCTATGCCGCCTTTGATTGAGACCGAATTTTCGCAGATAATCGTGATTCGTGCTTTCATAAAACTTCGAATCCTTGAACCCTGTTTTATTAAAAGCAGCCTAACTGGCATTGAATAATTTTTATCTTCATCTTATTGAGCAGGTCTCCCAACTCTTTCATAGGAACCTTGTTCTCTAAGGCTATCTTCTGGGCGGCAGCGCAGGAAATTTTTCCCTCCCTAACAGCTTCTTTAAGCCTTACGGTAATTTCTTCTTCTTTCAACATTCAGTCCTCCTTCGGCGCTAACTGGTTAAACTGGTTAAGTTCCTCAGGAACAAAGCCAAAATATCTTTCCGTAATGATTATGATAACACATAAAAAATGTCCGGGGAAAGACAAAAAGATGATCTCGTAAAAAGCTCCAGATGCAAGGCGCGCAAAACATTGTAGGGGCAACCCGATGTGGTTGCCCGAGATTGGGCGCCCACATGGGGGCGCCCCTACAATTCTGCAACGACGAAGATGAAGCGCAACGCCGCAGATGGACTTTTTACGAAACCATCGAAAAAGGGGAGGGCCATCTCCCAGGCCCTCCCCTTGCTGGAGGAGGTTGAATGAAGGGGTAGTTTATTACCTATAGCAAGGGCCAAAACCCATTCCCATGCCGCGCCCAAGGCCAAATCCGCCTCTCATTCCGTATCCGGGCCCTATGCCCGCTGGCCCGCTCAAGATAGATCCTAATTTAGTTTGCTGTTCGGCGGTAAGGATCTGCCGCATTTCCAGTCTATGCTTGGTGGCTTTCTCCTGCAGTTGAGTCCTTAAGGCATTGATCTCTCTCTGCTTGGCCAGGATTTTTTCCTGGTCGGGATTCGTCTGAGCCCAGAGTGTCCGCAGCTCAAGTCGCTTGTTCATCATCTCATCCCGCAAAGGGATTGTCTCTTGGAATTGACTCTCCCGGAGCGCTTGCATCGCCTGAACCTGTTCAGTACTTAAGTTCAAGGCCGCAGCCCATACCCCTGGAACACACCCCCCGGGGCCGTAGCCCGGTCCCTTACCTGCACCCCTGCCCCAGCCTTGGGCCATGGCCAAACCTGAGGTGGCCAACAGGGCAACTGTAACGATGGCAATAATCATCTTTCTCATTTTCTTTCTCCTTTTTTTGTTTTATTGATTGCCTTTGTTTTATGAATTTTGCAACCCCTGTGCCAAAGAAGAAAAGAGTGATCAACATATTTCTAACACTTGGAAATTGTGAAATAAATTTTTTTGCGAGCGTTTAAACCGGCATCCTTTATAAAATTACTCACAGGAAAAATTGTCGAGGTTTTTTACCCTTTTAATAAAATACATAATAATTTAAAATCCTTAGTTGCTATTTCGTACTTCGACGTTTTATGATTATTCGACATTTTCGTCGAAAAATATTTCCCGGCAAAAAGTTATTTTTTCGACCTGAGAAAAAGCATTAAAACCTTGACATCCGGTTCGAAATTAACTAAACATTAAGCTTCTTGCAAAAGTCCGTAATTTACCCTTCGACAGGCTCAGGGTGAACGGGCTTAGGTAGAAATTAGTTAGTTTTTCCGTTCGTGGTGAGCTTGTCGAACCACAAAAAAATACTTTTGCAAGAGGCTCCCTTAGCATGGAATTTAATAAACGGATATACCCTTGGCAAAAGCGGCTATGAGGGATGTCTAAGCTTTTTCCGCGACCTGGCGCGGAAAAAATGGCCCGCCTCAGGCGGGCAGCAAAAAGTCCTGAAATCTCCCTTCCCCCCTTTAATAAAAGGGGTGGGATTTATAGCGATCCAGGAAAAAATTCGTTCTTGCCAACATGGTGGTATTAATGAGGCGCTAAGCGCCTAATAACAAAATGCGGAGGTGAACGATGAAAAGCAGTCTGAAACGTGGAATTTTCATTTCGGTGTTTTTAATGGCAGCTCTTGGACTTTTGGCCACAGAAGCTCTGGCCAAAACAGAGATCATCTGGTGGCACGCCATGACTGGATTTCTGGGCGAAAGGGTGAATGAAGTTGCCAGCCGCTTCAACGCCAGTCAGAACGAATTCGAAGTCAAGGCTATTCACAAGGGGACATACAGCGAAACCTTGACTGCCGGCATTGCCGCCTACCGGGCTAAGACACATCCTCACATTATCCAGGTCTTTGAAGTGGGCACTCAAACCATGCTCTCTTCAGGAGCTATTTATCCTGTATATCAATTGATGAAAGAACAGGGGATTAAAATCGACTGGGCGGACTTCATCAGCGTGGTGAAATCCTATTATTCAAAAGACGGAAATCTTTATTCCATGCCCTTCAATTCCTCAACCCCCGTTCTCTATTACAACAAGACCATCTTCGAGAAGGCTGGCCTCAACCCTCAAAATCCCCCTACCACTTTTGAAGAGATTGAAAAGTATGCCAAGGCCGCCGTCGCTTCGGGGGCCACGAAAATAGGCTTTACGGTGGCCTGGCCTTCCTGGACCCTCATGGAAAATATGCATGCCTGGCATGATCAGCCTTTTGCCGATAATCAAAACGGGTTTGCCGCCATGGCCACCCAGTTGAAAATCAATGGCAAACTCGGAATACAGATACTGGAACTCCTCACCCGCTGGCAGAAGGAAGGGATTTTTACTTACTCGGGAAGGGGAAGTCGGGGTGACCAGCCCATCATCAACGGAGAAGCCGCCATTGGCCTTGCTTCGACTGCCTTAGTTGGAACTTTAACCAGAACTGCTAAGTTCGAATGGGGCACTACAAGCCTGCCGAGGTTGAGCGGTTATCCTCAAGGCAACTCCATAATCGGCGGAGCCACCCTTTGGGCGCTGAAGGGTCATAAAAAAGAGCAATATAAAGGGGTGGCTAAATTTTTTGAACACCTGAGCAACACGGAGCAGCAGGTCTGGTGGCATGCCAATACCGGATACATCCCTATCAGCAGATCTGTCCTGAAGGCTCTGCCAGAAGACCATTTCCGGAAAAACCCTAACCTGTGGACCGCTTTCGCCCAGATTACCAAAGGCAAAACGACCCCGAACAGTCAGGGAATCCGCCTGGGAAATTTTGTGGCCATCCGGGATATGACAGAAGCAGAGATGGAGAATGTATTCGCCGGGAAAAAGACCCCCAAGGAGGGTTTGGATGACGCAGTGAAAAAGGGGGATGCCACCTTAAAAGAGTTTGCCTCCCTATATAAATAAGCATAACGATATTCCCCTTATCTCCTTCCCTCTCCCAAAAAGGGAAAGGGAAGGAGACAGAATCTGTGGCGGAAGGATTAGGGGAGGATGAAAGATTCCTCCCCTTTTTGTGATGAAAAAAAGTATTTTTAAAAACCCTTGGCTCCCCTATTTGCTAATTGCTCCCCAGATGATCGTCGTCCTGGTTTTTTTCTTCTGGCCAGCCTTCGACTCGCTTCGCCTTTCTGTCTTCAAAGTCTCCCCTTTTGGGGACAGGCAGATTTTTGTAGGGTTGGATAACTTTATTGACCTCCTCACTTCCCCTGAATATTACCGGAGTGTCTACCACTCCTTTGTTTTTTCTCTGGGAGTGACTTTTTTAGGTCTGGCCGTATCCCTCTTCCTGGCCTTATTGGCCAATCAGAAAATTCGGGGCCTTACCTTCTACCGCTCGGCAATTCTCTGGACCTTCGGGATCGCCCCGCCCGTCGCCGGCATCATCTGGCTCTTCATCTTTCATCCTTCTTATGGAATTCTCAGTTACTTTCTGGCCAAGATCACGGCTTACGAATTCAACTGGCTGCTGAAAGGCTGGATTGCCCTCCTGCTGATAATCTTTGCAGCCACCTGGGCCCATTTAGGCTATAATGTGGCCTTTTTCCTGGCAGGCCTCCAGACCATTCCGAATTCCATAGTTGACGCAGCCAAGGTGGACGGGGCAAGCGGATTCCGACTTTTTCGCTGGATCACCTTCCCCCTTCTCTCCCCGGTGACTTTTTTCCTGTTCATCATGAATATGGTCTTTTCTTTTTTTGAAACCTTCGGCATCATTCACGCCGTCACTCAGGGCGGTCCCGGGGATACCACGACCATCATGGTTTACAAAGCCTATGTGGATGGTTTTGTCCATCTGCGGATGGGCCTGTCGGCAGCTCAATCCGTCATTCTCATGGCCTTGGTGATTTTCCTGACTATGCTGCAGTTCCGCTATACGGAAAGAAAGGTATTCTATTGATCAATCATCGTTCATCCCGGAATGGGCAAAAGGGCAAATGGGAATGGTCAAAAGTGGTTATCCATCTCCTCCTGATCCTGTCCATCCTGTTAATCGGGTTCCCCCTATATTATGCTTTTGTGATCAGCACCCAAAGCATGGAGGAGGTCACTAAAACTCCTCAAAAACTTTTTCCCTCAACCCATCTCTGGGACAACTACGTTAAAGTCTGGAACCGCATTGACCTGGGACGGCTCCTTCTCAACAGCTCCATCGTGGCTCTCGTTGTCAGCATAGGGAAAATTGTCATCTCCATTCTCTCCGCCTTCGCCATTGTCTATTTCAATTTCCCGGGAAAGCAATTTTTTTTCTGGATGATCTTCGTCACCTTAATGCTCCCGGTTCCTGTCCGGATCATCTCCACCTATCAGGTCATCAGTCAGTTAGGATGGGTTGACACCTATTGGGGGCTGACCATCCCCCTTATCGCATCGGCTACGGCCACATTTCTCTTCCGGCAATTCTACCTGACCATCCCGGATGAGTTGGTGGATGCAGCTAAAATTGACGGTTCAGGCCCTTTGCGTTTTCTCTGGTCGGTCCTTCTTCCCAACTCCGGAGCAAACATAGCCGCCCTCTTCGTGGTCATGTTCATCTACGGCTGGAATCAATACCTCTGGCCGCTCATGGTGACCGGTTCGGAAAAAATGAAAGTCGTGGTGGTGGGGATCGCCTCCACTATTCCAACGGGGACCCAGCCTCCCGAGTGGAACCTGGTCATGGCCGTGGCCATGATGGCCCTTCTCCCTCCCGTTCTGGTAGTTCTATTGATGCAGCGCTATTTTATGCATGGCTTGTTAGAAACAGAAAAATGAACCCCCGAATCCTTTCCCGAGGCCATAATGAGAAATTGGGGAATTTATAAAAAATGGGCTGGAACCCTCTTAATTCTTGTGAGTATATTGATGGGAGGACAGATGGGTTGTGTTATGAAAGGAGAGGAGATGAAGCCCACCTGGAAAACGAAATTCCCGGTCATGGTCATCGCCCACCGGGGATTTTCAGGTGAGGCGCCGGAAAACACTCTGGCCGCCTTCCAAAAAGCCATCGAAGTCGGAAGCGACATGTTGGAATTGGATGTTCATCTCTCCAAAGATAAAGAAGTAGTGGTAATCCACGATGAGACACTGGAGAGAACTACAAACGGCCAGGGCAGGGTTGCCGACCTTACCTTAAAAGAACTGAAAAAGCTGGACGCTGGTTTCCGTTTTGCACCGCAGTTTTCCGGAGAGCGAATTCCAGCCTTGAAAGAGATTCTGGAGCTTGCCAGAGGCCGGCTGCCGGTCAACATCGAAATAAAAAACCCCAGCCACAGTCAATATTCCATTACGGAATTGACCGATCGTGCTTTGCTGGAAGTAAAAAAAGCCGGGATGTTGCCTGAGGTCATCTTTTCGTCTTTTGACCCCGTTGCCCTGGAACGAATCAAAGAAAGAGAGCCCGGGGCCCGGGTGGCCTTGCTCTGTCATAGAGACTGGATTTTGCTTCAGGAAGTCACCTTGGGGAAACCTTACTCGGTTCTGAACTTACGCCGGAACTTTCTCACCAGGGAGAAAATTGCCAAAATCCACCAGGAGGGGATGAAGGTTAACGTCTATACGGTTGATTCCGAAGAAGAGATGGAGCAGTTCATCGGCTGGGGAATCGACGGCATCATCACCAATCAGCCTGACCGATTAATCAAAATCCTGCAAAAGAAATTTAGTTAAGCCCTGGTAGAACATTTATTGACCCATTCTCTTTTCAGGGCTGGGGAGTGCCGCGTGCAGGTTCCCGCAAATAGTCCTGAATCAATTTCCACATTTCATCTTTCCCCTCACCCGTTACCGTTGAAAAAAATAAAAAATTTTTTCCGGAGAGCAATGGAATTTCAGTCAGGGCTTTCTTCTGCCTGCCCCTTTCGATCTGCGAGAGCTTATCGGCCTTGGTGAGGACGATGGCACAAGGAATTTGGTGGTACTCTAACCAATCGAGCAAAGCCAGATCATCCGGGGAGGCTCCCCGGCGGGCGTCCAGGATGAGGACGACCAGACGAATATCCTGCCTGGTTTGCAGGTAGCTTTCCACCATGGGTTTCCAGGTTTTTCTTACTTCCAGAGGGACTTTGGCATAACCGTATCCGGGAAGATCCACCAGGGAAATTTTCCCGTTAACCCGAAAGAAATTTATCGTCTGGGTCCTTCCCGGGCTGGAGCTGGTCTTGGCGAGATTCTTGCGGTTCACCAGGGCATTGATCAGCGAAGACTTCCCCACATTTGATTTTCCGGCCATGGCCACTTCCGGAAAATTTCCCGTTGGATACTCGGAAGGTTTGGTGGCGCTTTTGATGAATTCGGCGGAAATAACTTTCATGTCATTTTCTCTTTTCTCTGTTCTTGCAAATACCTGTCCAATCTCCTCATAGCTTCCTCGATATTCTCCATGGAGTTGGCATAGGAAAAGCGTAAGTAACCTTCAGCATTCGTCCCAAAGTCGATTCCTGGCGTACATCCCACTTTAGCTTTTTTTAGAATGTCGAAGGCAAATTCAAAGGAATTTCCCGTAAAGCGCTTGGCGTTGGCCAGGACATAAAACGCTCCGGTGGGTTCCACGGTAATCCCGAACCCCAGCTCCCGCAGCTTCTGGATAATGTATTTTCTGCGGGTATTATAGATGTTCTTCATCCGGGCCACATCCGCCCCCGCCTCCTTCAAAGCGACGATTCCGGCCCACTGCACGAAAGCGTTGGCCGAAATGAAAAAATTCTGGTGCAGCTTCTGCAGGGGGCGGATGAATTCCGGCGGGGCGATCAGGTATCCCAAACGCCATCCGGTCATCGCATAAAGTTTGGAGAATCCGTTGATCACTAAGGCGTTCCGGGTAAACTCCAGGATGGAATGCTCCTTTCCCTCGTAAACCAGGCCGTGGTAAATTTCATCGGATACGACGGTTCGTCCGAAATCGGCAACGGCCTTCATCCGTTCCGGGGCCATGAGGTTCCCCGTGGGGTTAGCCGGGGAATTGACAAATATGGCTTTGGTTCCCGGGCCGATGAGGGGTTTTATCTCTTCCGGCCTGTACTGGAACCCTTCTTCTTCAAACACGTTTACGAATAAGGGTTTCCCATCCATCATGCGCACGAAATTTGGGTAGCAGGCGTAATAAGGATTGGGCAAGATGACTTCATCCCCTTGTTCGAGCAGGCTCATAAACAGGAGGAGCATGGCTGGCGACGTGCCGGAGGTGACCAGAATCTGATCGGGGTTAACCTCCACTCCGTATTGTTTATGGTAGTTTTCGGCGATGGCCTCCCTAAGCTCCACCAAACCCAGGCTGTGGGTATAATGGGTCTTGCCGTCGCGAATGGCCCGGATAGCTGCTTCCTTGATACATTCCGGTGTATCGAAGTCCGGTTCTCCTACTGCAAGATGTATAACCCCCTCGCCCTGACTCTCCATGGCCGCCGCTTTCTCCATAACCTCCATGACGATAAACGGGGGAATTTCTGCTGATCTTTTGGTAACCATATCTGCCCCTTTATAAATGCTCCACTTCTTTTCTATCCAATCGGCCGCTGAAAGTCAACCCCTCGACCCCGGGATAACCAGGAGCTTGCTCGGGTTTGACCCTGAGCGCCGCTTTAAAATGATTAGGGGGCGTTGTTGACAAAGTTAAGCAGGCATGCTATGACGCGGTGTAAGGCAATGGTATTAAAGTATTCCAAATGTCAGGCAAGGGGGACGCCCTTAAATAAGTCAATATCTCATGGGGTAAGCTGATAACTGTATAACCGTTCTCCTGAGCAACGTGTATGCAAGGTCAGGTCTTGTTTTTTGACTTATCTATTTCCTGCATTATCCGACTCAGAGTAGAATAATGCTATCTCAAAGAGCTTTTCCGGCTCCAACACAGCGGCTTCCGGGCTAAAGCTGAGGATTAAGCGCCTGATTTCGTCCAGGCCGGCTACCCGGAAGGTAATTTCCAGGCTGCCGTCCGGGAGCTTGCTGACCTCCTGGTCCCCCAATGGGTACCGATTAAGGATTGATGAATAAGGGCAAAAAATGAAGCTCGCCGGTTTAAGCGGCTTGTATTAAAGGGGGTAGATTAAATTATAATTAGCCACAGAGGACACAGAGATCACAGAGTTTTAAAACCATGATTAAGAAAAAGTAAAGAATCTGTCAAACGTCTAAAGTGATCCGCCTGAGGCGGACTAAAGTTGAAAAAAGGAAATCCCTATACAATCAAGATATTTTGGGATATGGGCCCTCCATTGCGGTTCCTTTAATTTTGATATTCCTTGATTCCCCCCGAAGTCATAGTCTCAAACTACAATCTTGTCTTTTTAGGTGAAAAATTGCCAAAATGATGATATAGAATATATGCTTTTTTCGCGGCTATGCGTGAAAAAAGTGGCCCGCCTCAGGCGGGCAGCGAAAAGTCCTGAAATCCCCCCTTCCCCCCTTTGGCAAAGGGAAGCTGTGAAAAAATCGAGGAAAACGGGGTTATGTCGATAAAAATATCAATAATTTCAAGCCTCCAATCTCCCAAAGGTAAATTTTTTCACAGCTTCAGGGGGGAAGGGGGGATTTATCGGCAGACATTTCCTTCTTACAAACATGTTTGTATTAATGAGGCGCTAAGCGCCTAAACACCGTTATTCCCGCCCCCGCTTTCGCGAGGGTAAACTTCAGCGGGAATCCAGGGCAGCTTGAAAAATCTGAATTCCGGGTTGCGCTTCGCCCTGTACACGATGCGGTGCAGGGCTTCGCTTGCCCGGAATGACGATTGAGCGACAGATTTTGAGATTTGCCAGAACCTCAATAAACAACAGGAGGCGATATGAAGATCATTCACTATACAGAGGTTGAGGCTAAATCTTATCCCAGTGATTTAGTTAAAGGAGCAAAGGGACGGGTGGTTATTGGGCAGGCTGATGGAGCGAAAAATTTTTGCATGCGGGTGTTTGAACTGTCAGCGGGAGGATACAGCGCTAAACATTCTCATGCTTTTGAACATGAAGTTTTTGTTCATTCCGGGAAAGGAATGGTATATTCCCAGGGGAATTGGACCCCCGTATCCAGCGGAAGCGTTATTTTTATTCCGCCAAACGAAGAACATCAATTGAAAAATGTCGGAGAGGAACCCTTTGTCTTTTTGTGTGTTATCCCCTCCGGGGTTCCGGAACTATAAATGGTATAAGAAATTATTGCCTGCGCAAGCTGGGCTTGCGCAGGCAGCAGCAAATATTCCGGGAAACCCGAAACCCTTATTCGGCAGATCCTTTTTTAGTCTCTTCCTCGCTGGAAGAAGAAGAGGTTTTCACGTCTTCGATCCCCAGATAAATCGCCAGGGCTCCTCCCAGAGCCAGAATTACGGGAATGCTTCCTTTTAAAACTTCCAAGAATTGAAACCACCAGGTAATCAAACCTACCACCCCGATGATCACAGCCACGATTCCACCGAGCAAGATCTTCATCTCTTTGGTTCCTCCTTGGTTTTTTATATAATAATATCGAAACTGATCGGATTTGTCAAAGGATGAAATTAGGGCCTATAAGTAGTCCAAAAAGTTGGACCGGATGTAGGAAAAATTGCGCTGAATGTTCTTTTTCCCCTGGATGATTTCTCCATGCCCGGAAAGAAGCCACTCGGCATCTAACCGGGCCAGGAGTTCGATAGAATTTCGCAGGAGGCTCCCATCTCCTCCAGGAAAGTCCGTCCGCCCCACGCCCATGGCAAAGACCACATCTCCAGTGAACAGGGCTTTTTTCTCCGGCCAGTACAGGCTTATAGATCCCGGTGAGTGGCCGGGGGTGTGCAGAACCTGGAAGGTTTTATTACCTAATTTAAATTCCCCCTCCTTGAGGTAGAAATCAACTTTTGTCTCGGGCATGTCCACCCCGAAAGCCCTGTAGAATTGTCTCCCGACCTCCTGCATAAATTTTTCCTCGTCCTGGTGCAGGGCTGTTAAAACTCCAGCCCGGGCAAAAGTCTGCGCGGCTTCAAAGTGGTCGGGGTGTACATGGGTGGCTATGATCAGTTGGATGTCTTCGAAGCGGTTGCCGTCTTTTTCGATCAGGTTGATTAAATTTTTGACCAAATGCTGATGGCCTGGATCGATGAGAAGAGGCTTATCGCCGCCAATCAGATAACTGTTGCAGTTATTCTCCTGCATGCTTTTCCAGGGATAAGCATAGAGATCTAAGTCGAGTTTCATAAGTTCTCCATTTCAATAAAAAGGGTTCATGTTTTTCTAAACTGTATAATTTACCCTCATCTCCCCATCTCAGTGTCTCCGTATCACTTTTTCTCCGCGACTATCTTTTTTCCGCCTTTTCAAGTAGCTGTTCGATGGTCATCGGAAGGATGGGTAAAGGGTCGATAGGGCGTCCATCATGCCGCAGTTCAAAGTGAAGGTGGGGCCCGGTGGATTTCCCCGTACTGCCCACTCCTCCGATCGCCTGCCCTTGACGCACAGCCTCTCCTTCTTTGGCGATGATTACGTTCATATGCCCGTAGATCGTTGTATAACCTAACCCAGGTCGTGTTGCAGGACAACTACATTACCATACCCTTTTCGAAAATTGCGGGCGAGAAGGACTTCTCCATCCATGGCAGCTCTAACCTCTTGATAAGAAGGAGAAGCAATGTCAATCCCGGCGTGAAGCCTTTTTCTCCGGGGGCCAAAAGGGGAATTAATCTTTCCCTGGATAGGCCAGATAATGTCCAGTTCTTTTCCCAGCCAGGGAGGCTTCTCTCCTTCTTTTTCAATACCTGCCGGAGGAACTGGTATTTCTTCGGTTTCCAGCGAGCGCTCTAACTCCTTTTTTTCTAAAGGCGATAGCAGATGGGAAGGGGTGACAGATAAAACTGCTTTGCCCCCGGGAATAAAAATCTTTCGTCCAACTTTGAGAGCCGATGGAGAGGACAAACCATTGGCTTCCATTATCTTGGCAATGGAAATTTTATAGGCCAGGCTGATCCGGTAGAGAGTAACCCCTCTTTCCACGGGGTGATAAACGCCATCTTTCTTAGCTATCGCCATTAAGGGGGAAAAAACAATGAAAAAAAATGAGGCAATAAGGAGATGGAAGAGAACTCCGCAACTCAACACCTTGCCATTTGCAGAATATTTGCCGAAATTTTCTTTCTCCATTCTTTGAATTCTAAAGTAGCAAGGGGTAGGCCAAAAAGCAAGAGGATTCTTGCCCTTGTCCACCTTCACTTTTGAATAAATTGATGCATTCACAGTGATAGACGAAGCCCGGACGGGAGGGGGATGAAAGAGGGGGCAGAAATACTGCCTTGTGCTCCCGAAAGATTCCCTCTCCCGTCCGGGCCGTGCCCTGCCTATCATTCTTAAATCATGAATGAAAATCAAAAGTGAAGGGGGGGAGGCAAGATGATTTTCTTGACAACAGGATGTAATGATGATAGATAAAAAAATCTTTAAAGCTTAATCGCGAATTCGGGATTTCAAGTCAAGATTTCCCAGTCTTTCTTGCAGGCTCGGCTTTTGAAAATCCGGCCAGATGATTAAAAAACATGTACAACGTTTTTTTCGGTTTTTCCGAACAACCTTTTAATGTAACTCCCAATCCCAAATTTCTCTTCTATACCGAAAGTCACCGGGAAGCATTGGCCTCCATGGCTTATGGGATCAACGAGAGAAAAGGGTTTGTCTCGATAACGGGGGAAACAGGGACCGGCAAGACCACCCTTATCCGTCAGCTACTTGATGATTTGCCTTCGAACGTTAAAGTTGTCTTCATTTCCCAAACGAAAGTTACCTTTGAGCAACTATTACGGGGGGTTCTCCACGAGTTAGAGATGCCCATAGGATATCAAGACAAGTCTTCCTTGATCCGCCAGTTCAACAATTACCTAATGGAGAGACTGGGTCAGGACAAGAATCTGGCGATCATTATTGATGAGGCCCAACATCTAAGCAATGAAGCTATGGAAGATTTTCGCCTGCTCTCGAACCTGGAAACCGCCACTTCGAAGCTGGTGCAGATTATTCTCGTGGGGCAGCCAGAGCTTGAAGACAAGCTAAATTCCAGCGAACTTCGGCAGTTCAAGCAGAGGATTGCCGTCCGGCGGCGGATATTGCCGCTGCGGGAAGAAGATTCCAGGAGATATATTGAACACCGCTTAAAAATGGTGGGAAACAGCACGTCCCAGGTCTTCACTCCGGAGGCTGTTTCCATGATCTGCCATTATTGCAAAGGGGTTCCCCGGGTCATAAATATCCTCTGCGATAACGCCTTTTTGATTGGCCATGAGCGCGGCAAAAAGAAGATCAATGCTTTGATTATTCAGGAAGTCTTAAGGCACATGGAGGTTTTGCCTGAAAGAGAGATTAACGTAGAGGAACCCGGGTACAAGAAGAGAATCCGCACAAAATCTATGAGATTGAAGAACCTCCTTCCCAGGTTCTCGTATATTACCATAGCCCTTTTTGGCCTGGCCTTAGTAATCCTGTTCGGCAGTGAATACCTATTAAACATAAAGAAGAACTTAGAACTAAGGCTATCCGGGCAGCAGCCGGTCGATGAACAGAAAGTCGCCGCTCCTGCCGCTGAAAGCGAAAGCGCTCTTACCTCTGCCGCCGCCCCAACCCCGGCTGCGGAGGAAAAGCCGGCCACCCGGACCCAACCCAAACCTGAGAATAATATCCGGATAAACACCGTGATCGTAGAAGAAAATGAGACCATCCGTTCTTTGGCCCAAAAATATTATGACCTCTCCAACACAACCCTGGCGGACTATATTTTAAGGTTCAACCCCGGAATTACCAACCCTGACCTGGTCAAAGCCTACGAGAAAATTAATATTCCCGAAGTTGCTGAAGAGGCCCTGATCATCCAGGATAAAGATGACACATATAAAGTTCACTTGGCGACCTTTTTGCAACCTGAATTCGCCCAAAAATACAAAAATGAGCCTCTTCTTCAAGGAAAAAAGATTGAGATCATTCCGCTGAAGTTTCCTGCCGGGCAGATCTATTACCGGGTGACAGCCGGAAAGTTTGCCTCCCGCGAGGAGAGTTTGAAAACAATCCAGACCCTAAAAGAAAAGGGTCTCTTACCTTATTTCAGGTAGTAAATTACACACTACTGTCCAAATAAAAATTTTAACATAACATAAAACGCTATGACTTCATTGGATAATTGCAATATTTTGTACGGGAACGATTTGAATTTTGAAAAAGGCTATACTCCCCTAAAAAAGGAGGTGGCCAATGAATCGAGGTCGTACAATCTTCGCACAAGCCATGC
>VGSF01000033.1 GCA_016875165.1 Deltaproteobacteria bacterium | reverse complement strand
AATGCCTCAGCCTCAATAATTTTACTCAGAATGTGACGAATAGAGAAGCCGAAAGTAGAGGTGCGTCCAGATCCGAGCATTTTTCGCCTCGGGACTCATTGAAGCCGTTCTTGGATATAAAATATTGTTAACTTATCTGAGCCGACCAATTCGACACGCTGGCTCTTTCAAAAAATCGGCAGTTTATAAACAGACTCTAATTAAAAGATCCAGAACATTATGATCCATAACTCTTCCCCTGACAGGAGAGTGTAAGATTTAATAAGGCCATTGGCTTAAACCAAAGAAAGTATCTTTCTGGCTTCTTCGACAGAGGCAACTTCTTTATTCAGGCTCCTGATTATGTCTGCCGTGCGCGCAACTAACTCTGCGTTGCTCTTGGCTAACTGACCTTTTCTGATATACAGGTTATCTTCGAATCCCGCGCGGACATGGCCGCCAAGCAATACCCCCATGGCCACCATAGGAATCTGCGAGGCCCCAACTCCGAAGATGGACCAGGTAACTCCGGGAGGAAGGCTTTCGGAAAGATGCACGGCGTCTTTGGCCGTTGCCGGCACCCCCATCCTCGTGCCCATGCACAGCTGGAAATGGGCGTTTTTTCCAAGAAGTCCTAACTTCATCAAGCGGTTGGCAATCTGGATATGCCCGATGTCGAAAATTTCCACTTCAGGCTTGACGCCGCTTTGCTTGATCAGTTCGGCCATCTTATCAATCACTACCTCGGCATTCACAAACACTCCAAAGCCGGCGTTGGAACTGCCGACATCCAGGGAACACATTTCGGGTTTAAGCAAAAGGACATGTTCGACCCGCTTCTCCGGGCTGGACATGAAGGATTGTTCCAGCCGGGGTTGGTTATCCGGGCCTACGGTTAATTGCCCCCCCGGGCCTGTGGTCAAGTTTATAATCATGTTGCAATTAGTCCGCAGCCGCTCCACCGCCTCGGCATAGTGTTCAAAAGCCATGGAGCGTTTTCCTGTCTTGGGGTCCCGCACATGGATGTGGACTATGGCCGCTCCTTCGTTATAGCATTCGTAAGCGGCGTTGGCGATTTCCTCGGGAGTAATGGGTAAATTGGGATTCTGCTCCCGGGTGGGCATGGAACCCGTTACGGCAACGGTGATGATGACTTTATTCATTTCTCAGGCTCCTTTCCCATTGCGGCTGGGCATATCATATCCGCCTTTTCTGGCATTTTCAATTTTTTATTAAAGAGGCAGGGTTTAGTTGAGAGTTGGCGCTTAACCGGGGGGTATTCAGAATTAAACTACTGGCAACTTCAATCTTCCTCAGGTTACTCCAGTTCTTTCACTAACTCATGAAATATATAGCCAGTCTCTCCGGAAGGAAGTTTTACATTAACCCAGTTGCTGGTTTGGCCGATCTTTTCAACCTTCGTTCCTTTCTTTAGGGTAGTGATTATCTTGCCCTTCGGGTCTGCTTCTGTTCTCACGTTGGCATTCTTTAAGGTGATCACGAAAATTTGTGCTGGCGCCGGAAGGGGAGCAGGTTTTGTTTCCTCTTTTTGTATTTCGGGGGGCGGCGGGGTTAAGGCGACCGGCGGTTTGGCTTCTGGGCGGGGAGAAACAGCAGGAGCAGGAGCAGGAGAAGGAGCAGGAGAAGGAGTGACCGGCGGTTTGGCTTCTGGGCGGGGAGAAACAGCAGGAGCAGGAGAAGGAGAAGGAGTGGCCGGCGCCTCTAATTTGGGAGGAGCCGGCGCTGCTGTTGGTTGCGCTGGAGGAGTTTCTGTTTTAACCTTTGGTCCAAGCATTTCGCAGGCGGCAATGCTCAAAGCAACCCCGAGAACAATGGTTAGGATTAACCAAATTTTATAATGACCCATCAAATTGCGCCCTTGCCTGATGTTTAGATTGTTAAACATAATTTTCCTCCTTATGGCATGAGAATAAAATATTTTTGCTCCCAGGATGAGAAATCCCTTTCCCGAAAAGCTAAGAAGAGTTGGATTTTATTAATGGACAGGTTAACCGGCATGAATGCCTTTTGGACCCCATAGTGGCCTTTAGAAATCATGAACGAAACCCCTTCTTCAGCCTATGGGTAAAGTGGTTGGTTGAAAAACATCTTGTATCCCTTGGGTTGTCTCTTCCTTTCCTTTTTTTTCATATCCTGCTTATTTTGTCAATCAAATATTGACGATCTCGTAAAAAAGATTTAAATGCTGCTTTCCGTCATTCCGGCGAAAGCCGGAATCCAGTCTTTTTAAATAGTTGTCAATTCTCTGGACTCCGGTTTTCACCTGTCTGCCAGGCACAGGCAGGCCGGAGTGACGACTTTTTACGAAACCATCAATATTCATTTTTGCTATTTTTTTAACACCCGCCCTTCATTCAACCATCAGCAGATGATAATTCTTTTTCCCGCTGCGCAAGAGAATGGCCCGGCCGGAGAGGACCTGATTTAGCCCCAATTCCGCCTCTTCTTCCAGCCAGGGAGCATTATTTACATAAGCCCCTCCCTGGCCGATCAGATCGCGAGCCGCCCGTTTTGATTTGGCCAGTTTAGCTTCGACGAGAATATCCACAGGGGAGACCCCTTCACGCAAACGCTCTTTTGATATCTTTGTCGCCGGGACCTCCGCAGATAGCGCATCAAAAACTTCCTGGGAAACCTCCCGCACCTCGCTGCCGAAAAGAATTTCCGATGCTTCACGCACGGCCTGAGCCGTCTTTTCTCCGTGGACCATTCTGGTAAAGTCGAAGGCCAAAGCGCGATGGGGCTCCCGTTTTCCTGGATCTGCCTTCAGGGTCTCTTCCAGTTTGCTGATTTCATCTAAGTCGAGGAAGGTGAACAGCTTAAGGAACTTGATTACATCACGGTCATCCGTGTTGACCCAGTACTGGTACATGCGGTAAGGAGTGGTCATTTCCGGATCCAGCCAGATCATTTCGCTGCCGTGAGCCCCTTCCGTCTTGCCGATCTTAACCCCCGAGGCTGTAGTGAGCAGCGGGAACGTAATTCCGTGAGCGCTTCCTCCCCTCATCCGCCGGATAAGGTCAATTCCCGCGGTAATATTTCCCCATTGATCTTTTCCCCCTGCCTGAATCGAGCAGCCCTGGTGATCGTAAAGGTGGAAAAAATCATAGGCCTGGAGAAGCATGTAAGTAAATTCGGTGAAGGAAATTCCCTGGCCGCGCTCTTCCAGGCGCCAGCGCACGGACTCTTTGGCAACCATGGCATTGATCGAAAAATGCTTGCCAATATCCCGCAAAAAATCGACGAGCTTGAGAGGCAACAGCCAATCGGCGTTATTGAGCATGAGAGCCCCGTGAGGGCCTTCGAAGCTGAAGAATTTGGACAATTGGACCTGCAATCTCCGGGAATTCTCCATCACATCTTCCGTGGAAAGGAGCTGGCGCTCTACGGTCCTGCCACTGGGGTCACCGATCATCCCGGTTCCCCCGCCGATGAGAACGACGGGGACGTGGCCCAACCTTTGGAAGTGAGCCAGACCCATCACCGGGATCATATGCCCCAGGTGAAGGGACCGGGCCGTGGGATCGAAGCCCACGTAGCATTTCAAGGTCTCGGTGGCCGCAGCCTCCCTCAGGCCCGTGTCGGTGATTTGTTCGATGAAACCTCTTTCCTCTAATACGTCTACGATGGTCTTTTGCAAATCAATCTCCCTGTCTAAATTGCAGATTTCGGAATGCGAATTGCGGAATTTGGATTTTGAATTTTAGATTTATTGTAACAGTTTAGCCATTTGAAAAGCTGTCAAATCCCCATTCATCCCCCTTTTTTAAAGGGGGAAAAGGCTGAATCTTTTATCGAATCCCAATTCCTCTCTTTGCAAAAGCCTGCCTGCGGTAGGCAGGGGAGGTCAGGAGGGATTTCTGGTCCGCCTGAGGCCGATCAAAACGTTAATTTGTTTCGATTTTTTGATTTTGAATATCTAATTTTATTATATACTTCTATATCTTTCTCTAAGAACTGATTTTAATATTTTTCCCGTTCCTCCTTTGGGGAATTCGGAAAGAACTCGAACTTCCCGCGGCGCTTTGAAGTGGGCCATGTTTGCCCGGGCATACTGGATGATTTCTTCGGATATAACCTGATAGCCCTCCCGTAATACCACGAGGGCCAGGGGAATCTCCCCCCACTTCTCATCATTCTTCCCAATTACGGCACACTCCAAAATGGCCGGATGTCCGTAGAGAACCTGTTCTATTTCCAGGGAAGAGATGTTTTCCCCTCCGCTTATGATAATGTCTTTCTTCCGATCTTTGACAATCAACTGCCCGTCCGGCTCCAGGGCGCAGAGATCGCCGGTATGGTACCAGCCTCCTTCCAGGGTTTTGGCTGTCTCTTCTAACTGGTTGTAATACCCCTTCATCACCATGTCGCCGCGAACCAGAAGCTCCCCGACACTTTTCCCGTCCCAGGGAAGATCCCTTCCCTCCGCATCCACCAGGCAAAACTCCACTCCCGGCAAAGGCCGGCCCCAGGTATCATGTCGCCGGCGTCGATACTCCTCCGCATCCAAATCTTCCGACAATTCGGGAAGTGCAATCAGGGGGCAGGTCTCGGTCATCCCAAAGCCCGTATGGGCGATGCACCCAAACGCTTCCTCCACACGCGCGGCCATTCCCCGGGGAGGCGGCGCTCCCCCAATCAGGATTTCCTTCACGCTCGATAGATCAAATGATTTAAAATTGGGAACGGCCAGCAGGGCATTCACCATGGTGGGAATCACATACGAACGGTTAACCCTCTCTTTTTCCATTAGCTCCAGGGTCTTTACCGGATCAAACTTCTTGACCAGCACATGCTTCCCCCCTTTGGCCAGAAGATAATGCGGCGTACCCCAGCCGTTTACATGGAATAGCGGGATCAGGTGAATTTGCACATCTGTTTCCCGCACTGTCATCACGGACATGGCGCAAAGGGCATGCAAAAAAAGATTCCGGTGAGTCAGCATGACTCCTTTGGGTTTTCCGGTTGTCCCGCTGGTGTAAAATATCTCCGCCGTGTCATCTTCCTCAAAAGGATAGAAGCCCAGAGGGTAAGACCGCCCGTCCGAAGCTCTTTCAATCATTTCTTCGTAACTTCCAGTAATCCATTCGGGAAGGCCGCTCTCCTTCTCCAAAATGATGTAATGTTTGATAAAAGGAATCTTCTCCCGAATCGACTGGATTACGGGAATGAAGTCTTTGTCTAAAAAAAGAGTCGCCGGAGTTGATTCGTTAATAATGTATTCAAAGTCTTTGGCCGCTAAGCGAATGTTCAATGGCTCGAGTATTGAGCCGTTGATGACCGGCGCATAAAATAATTCGAGGAGTCGATGGCAGTTATACCCAAGGTAGGCAACCCGATCACCCTTTTGCACGCCGATTTTGGCCAGAGCATTGCTCATTTTCCGCACCCGGCGGCAAAACTCCCCATAGGTAAATCTTTTCTCTTCGCAAACCACCCCTTCTTTAGCGGTAAAGATCTTCTCGACGTATTCGAAAAAACGAACCGGGGTTAAAGGAATAACCATCCTCCAAACCTCCTCAGGTTTTAAAATTTCGGATTTCGGATTTCATTTCAGATGGCGGGTTGTAAATCATTAGCCAATTATCCTCAAAATTAAGCGACAAATCAAGGGAAATTAAGATAGCGCATTCCACATTTCAATTTAAAACCTTTGAGGAAATTTTCAAAATATGATAGGAGAAGATATTCTTCCAAAATGGAATCATCTGTGAATCCAATTTTTAAAATAATATCGGCTTTCGCCATTTTTCTTTTGTTTAATCTTCTGCCTCCTTTTGCAGGCCTTTCCCCTCAGGGCCAAAGAGTCATCGCTGTTGTCCTGTTAGCCATCGTCCTCTGGGCTACGGAAGCTCTCCCCGTGGGAATCAGTTCTCTTCTTGTCCTTATTCTCCTGGGAGTCACCAAAAGCGTGCCTTCGGCGAATGACCTTTTTCATGGTTTTCGCTCTCCCATTCTTTATTTTCTCGTGGGCGTCATGGCCATGGGCGGAGCTATCGTAAAAAGCGGCTTGGCCCTGCGGGCGGCTAAAGTTTTTCTCCGCGGGGCCGGCGGCAGCAGTAAACGACTTTTCGCCAACTGCCTTCTCTCGCTTCCTCCTTTGGCCCTAATTCTTTCTTCGGCCATCACCCGGAATGCCATCCTCCTCCCGGCTTATCAGGAGACCTTCAGACAGATGAATCTCCCCCGGGAAGATGGGCTGGTAAAATCGATCGTCCTTACTCTGGGTTTGCTTAACCCTTTCGCTTCCTCGGCCTTCATGACGGGTGGTCTGGCCCCCATGACCACCTCGACTCTGGTCGGTGGTCTCTCCTGGTGGCGCTGGTTTTTTCTGATGAGCCTTCCCTATTATGTTCTCCTGCTCCTGGGAGGGTTGTGGACCTACTGGGTTAACCCTTCCCCCCAGAGGTCTTTTGAACAGAAGGAATTGAAAAAAACCCTTCCATTGACTTCAGAGGAAAAACGGGTTATTGCGGTTCTGGCCCTCACCTCTTTCCTTTGGATTATTGACTTCTGGCATGGTTGGCATCCGGCGATTCCGGCGCTGATCGCCGCAGCGCTTCTTGCCACTCCCGGCATAGGCGTCCTTTCCTGGAAAGAATTGGAAAAGACCATTCCCGGGTCCACCTTTTTTGTGCTCGGGGCCTCCCTTTCTTTGGCTCAGGCCCTTATTACTACTGGCGCCGCTGCCTGGTTCGCCCAATCCCTCGCTCATTCCATCATCTTACTTCAAGGTTTAGATCAAGTCGTTATTCTCATGCTCATCCTGATGGTCTCTATTGTCCACCTGGGAATAGCCAATATGTCGGCCTGTATTGCGCTGCTTATCCCCATTACCACCACCCTGGCCATGGCCCTCAAGATGAACCCTATCGTTTTCGGTTTGATTGTTTCGATTGTGGTGGATGCCGTAATTTTATATCCGGTCCAAACCGCAACCAACATTTTAGCCTATGAGACCGGGTTAATCGGAGGAAGAGATGTTTTAAAGGTGGGGCTGGGGCTTCTCGTTCTTACATCCTTGGTCATCCTCTTCGTCGCCCTGCCCTGGTGGTCCTTGCTCGGCGTTCCGTTAAATATAAAATAATTCTGGCCACAGAGGGCACAGAGAAAAACATTACATGCAATAATTGCCTAAAGATAAGAATGTCCTTACGCCTTACGCTTCAACTCTGTGTTCTCTGTGCTCTCTGTGGCAAACAAGTTTTTTGAATTATAAGTATGGTGGAAAAAATTATTTCCGGTGGGCAGACGGGGGTGGATCGGGCCGCATTGGATGTAGCTCTGGAATTAGGTATTCCATGCGGCGGTTGGTGTCCGAAGGGACGGAGAGCGGAGGATGGGATCATCTCCACCCGTTACCCCATGGAAGAGACATCATCCCCTGAATACCCGGTGCGGACGGAGATGAATGTTGAAGATTCTGATGGGACGCTCATCTTGACCTGGGGCTCCCCAGTCGGAGGAACTCTCCTCACCCTGAAACTGGCCCGGAAACATCGTAAGCCCTATTTTCTGTTGGACCTATCCCAAGGGGGAGATGTCTTAAGCGTTAAGGAGTGGATCCGAAAAAATCATGTCCGCACTCTAAATGTGGCCGGTCCCCGGGAGAGCGAGGCCCCTGGAATCTACGCCCGAGCCGCCTTCTTCCTCAAGGAGGTTTTAATCAATTTAAATATGTGAAAGGCAGGATTTGACCTTACAGACCCTGTCAAGTGTAATATTGACTACCTCCTGGCCAGCAAATGGCCTATTTGACAATCATAGTATGATAAGCTAAAATACAATCAAAATGCACACTGAGGTGGCCCAATGGATTTTGTTCGCATAAATATCAGCCTTCCCAAGAGAATTGTCCAAGAACTCTCCCAAAAGCTCCCCCCCAGAAAAAGAAGCCAGTTTATAGCGGAGGCTGTAAAAAAACGTCTCAAGGAGCAAGAAGCGCAAAAGCTCGCTGCTGAATATGAAGAAGCGGCGGCGGAAGTTCGACGGATCAACAAAGATCTCGAAGGGACTATCAACGATGGTCTCGATTAGGCGGGGTGATGTCTTTCTGGTCAACTTTGATCCCACCGTTGGGGTGGAAGTAAAAAAGAGCCGGCCAGCAGTTGTAGTTTCCAATGACATCAATAATACCCACTCTCCCATTATCTCCATCTCCCCCATAACTTCAAATGTGACCCGCGTCTATTCTTTCTAGATTGAAATCCCTGCCGGAACGACTGGGCTCAAGACTCGCTCCAAAATCATGGTTAACCAAACTCGGGCGGTAGATAAAATGCGCCTAAGCAAAAAGTTGGGCCAACTCCCAGCGCAAATCATGGGAGAGGTCAACCAGGCTTTGAAGCTGCATTACAATCTGGAATAACTTCAGATCAAGAAACTTCACCTTACTCAGGAATGGAGGGTAGGATTCAAGAACTTGGCTTGGCCGACCTACTTGGAATCCTCCATATCGATCTTGGTGACTCACGAGGAAAATTTGGGCTGGTTTGTTCTCACCATGGAGGTGATCAGCGAAGATTCCGCCCGAAGAGGTAGGTCATCCTGAGGCTTTTCTAAAATCGTGAGGAAGATTACCCAGGAAAGACGTAAAAATAAGTGTGTTGGTACTTCCTATTTCTCCGACAGCCAATTGGTCAAGGAGTCCTTAATCAATTTACATGTGAAAGTCAGGATTTGACCATACAAACACTATCAAGGGTAATATTGACTTCTTCCAGAAGTCCACAAGCGGATATTTTTGTAAAAATGCCTGGTAGGTGAAATCTTCGCTTAAGACTTTATCTGACTTTTTCAGTTGGGCCAAGTCGTTTTTACTTTAATTGACATAAGGGATTTTAGATTTCTTTTTTTCAAAAGAGCCAAATGAATTACGGGCGTCTCATCTTCTCCTGCACGGATTTTACTTTCTCGCCCAGAGAGACTTTTTTATCCCGCCGGTCATCAATATGGGTTATGGTGTAAACTCGTTTAATTCCTTTCTTAAACGGGATCTCATGGAGCTTTTTGGCCAGCGCCCAGAGCTCGCTTGTTTTTCCTTCCACAAGCGTTCCCATATCATGCAACTGGTGGGGCAACTTCTGGGTCTTCAGGTATTTATGGATCTCGGCAACATAGACGCTGACGCTTGTCCCTTCGCTTACTCTGGGCATAACGATAATCTGCATAATTGCCATTCTTTTCTCCTCCTTCTTATTTTGTTTCAAGAATCTTTTATATAGGAGTGGACCACATCAGTCAAGGTTTATATGCCGACGAAAGGTAACCCTTCAGTCACAGGTGGGTGGCCAAGGTCGGATGAGGAAAGGTTCGGCGTAAAGGCCAAGGGCGCCCATGGCCGGGGGGGCAGTCCAGTCCGCATGAGGCGCTGATTTCTCCGTGGATGGGGCGGGGCTGACGCCTTCCGCCTCCTCCGGCGGAGGTTTAGTGAGTACATCATGAACAGTGTTATCCCAGCCGATGCTTCCGGCGCGTACCGGCCTGGCCCCCCGGCCAAAACAGAATCTTTGCCAGGGTTAGTTCCTCCGATATTCCTGTCATAGCCACTCGTGACTGAAGGGTTACGACGAAAGTTTGCCTGCCCGGGAAAATAAAGTGGTAAGGCGCATGTAATTTTGATAGATTATTTTTTTCTTGATTAAGGAATTATGGAAATTAAACGACCGGCAAATAATTACTATGAACAAGTCAATAAGGGCTTTCTTTTAGGTGTAAAGAAAGGATGGGGAAGTTTCCTCTGGGTTTTAAAGATTCTTCTGCCCGTATCTTTTTTGACCGCCCTCCTGGAATGGAGCGAATGGATATACAAGATCGATTTTCTATTCCAGCCTTTGATGAGCTGGATCAGCCTCCCGCCCCTGGCCGCTTTGCCGCTTCTGGTTGGAATCATCTCCGGAATCTACGGAGGCATCGGGGCCATGGTTGTTCTGCCTTTTACCAAAGATCAGATGACTCTGATGGCCATCTTCATGATGATCTGTCACAGCCTGATCCAGGAGGGAATGATTCAGGGAAAATCCGGATTACATCCCCTCAAGGCTATCCTTTTCCGCACCGGAGCTGCCGTCATTACAGTAATGGTTGTGGCCTTTTTTCTCGATCCCACTTCCCCCGCCCCCTATACGCCGGGGAACACGGCGACTTTTTCCCTTCCCTTCTGGGTCTTTCTCCGGAACTGGTTTCTTTCGAACCTTTACCTGACCCTGAAAATATTCGGAATCATCCTGAGCATTTTGGTCTTCCTGGAAATTCTCAAAGTTCTGGGCTGGATCCGGCAGGTGGTTAAAATTTTTTCGCCCTTCCTGCGGCTCTTTGGTCTTAGCCAGGGAACGGGAATTCTCTGGATCACCGGCGCTTTTTTTGGACTTATTTACGGAGCGGCAGTGATCGTAGAAGAAATCAAAGGGGGGCATTTGGCCAAGGAAGAGGTCGAAAAACTGCATCTTTCCATCGGTATCAATCACTCCTTCATCGAAGATCCCATCCTCTTCATGGCCCTGGGGCTGAATTTTTTCTGGCTCTTTATTCCTCGCTTACTGGCCGCTGTCCTTGTTGTTCGAATCTTTAGCTTTGGGAAATTTATTTCCCAAAAATTATTTCAAACCTATTCGCCTTGAATAAAATTGAATGGCCTCGCAAAAAGTCGTCACTCCGGCCTGCCTGTGCCTGGCAGACAGGTGAAAACCGGAGTCCAGAGGTTTGATAACTCTTTGAAATAACTGGATTCCGGCGCCTGCCCCGGACACGATCCGGGGTTCGCCGGAATGACGGGGAAAGGGGGCTTTCGTACTTTTTACGAGTTCATCAAAATTGAATGGCAGGGACATAAAGGGGGACATTCGTGCAGATCGTGCTTTGCGTCTTTTTAAATGTAGTTTCCTTCTTTCTCGTAATCCCTCAGTTATGATTTATATTATGAGGCTCTGGCAAAAGTCCTAAACGCCGTCTGTTATTCCCGCCCCCGCTTTGGCCAGGATAAACTTCAGCGGGAAGCCAGGGCAGCATGAAGAATCTGGATTCCGGGTCGCGCTGCGCTTGCCCGGAATGACGGTTGAGCGAAAGATTTTGAGATTTGCCAGAACCTCTGATCATTGTTTCTTAAAGATCTAATCCATTTCAATCCGATTTTAGGCCTTAAAAATCTGGTCTGGGTCTTAAAATCTCCCATAACTGAGAGAGTACTCTTTCTCATTCTTCTATGCATTTTCTGCGCGAACGTCCCCCCTTTCGGACGGGACTGTGTCGTAATCCAGCGGGAGGGCATGAACGCGGGAAGAGGGATGGGGTGAGCAAGTGGCAACGACTTAGGGGACGGAGGAATTATGGAAAGACGATTAGGACAGATTTTAAAAGAATTTATGAAGAGCCTTTATGATTTCCTCAACGCGATGCCGGTAGGTGTGTTTAGCCAAAACTTTTTGCCGGGCCTTTTCTCCTTTCTTCTGAGCGCCTGTAGAGTCCTGGAGATAAAGTTTTTTCATCTCCAGGGCTTCTTCCAGATTTCGAAAACTCATAATCTCCTCTTCAGGGGCGAATAAATCTTCAAGCTCCGGGGAGCATTCACTAAGAACCGGACATCCGCAGGCGCTGGCATCGAATACCCGCTGGGTAAGACCGCTCCGGCTCTGGGGTTGGCGAACGTCCAGGGTAAAGGCGCTGCCGCCATAAACCTTCCTGAGTTCATCTCCATAAAAAACCCGGCCCAGATAAACCCCTTTATCCACCAAGTTAGTCCACCCCCCATCCCCGAATACCCCGCCTCCTAATTTTATAACTTTTGTAACGATTTCCTTCCGCTTTATCATCCCGACATAATAAACTGATACTTTGACCCAAAGTCGAGATAAAGGCTCTGTCCGGATGGAATCAAACTCATGGTTGATTTTTGGGGCAAGAGCCATCCAGGCCAGGTTATGGAGCGGCTGGCTAAAATCTTTTTGGTAGGAACGCCAGACAGCCAAAACATCTTCTCCCAGCCCCGGTGTATTCCTAAAAACCTCTGAAAAAAAGACATTGGAATGAGCAGTGGAACCAACAAAAACACCCCCCGGGTAAAGAAGGTCGGAATTCGCCCGCTCCGGCCAGAATACCGATGGGTCTGCTGCCAGAGGAAGATGAGCAAGCATCCTTCCCTTCCATGGAAATTTCCCCTGGCTGATCTCCCCATCCCAGCAGAAGGCCAGAGTCCAATCGGGATCAAAATCATCCGGGAAGCCGTACCCTTCAGGATCATCAACAAACCAAATTATCCAAGGAATTTTAATAGATAATTGCAATTCTTTAATATTTAATGTGAAGTCGGTCTTTGCTCCGGGGTCAAGAGTAAAGACGGCATCATATCCGCTTCGGCTGATCTCTCTCAGGGTTTTATATTGCTGATGATTTTGAGGAAGGGGAAGGTCAAGGACTTCAATACCTCTTGATTGGAAAGCCCTGACCATGGAATCATGGATGGCCGGGAGGACATAACCCTTAGCTTTGAGAGCCAGGATGCGCATTAAGTTCGTTTATACCGCTAAGAACGCTGGGAAAGTCGAAAATGGTTTTTTAGAATTCAGCCATTATGCGGTAGCTGATTACTGACTGCTGATTGCTTCACTTATTTTAATAAGGCACTCCGGCCTCCGGCCGTTCATAATATCCCGGACCTGCCTTACTACCGCATCAGAGAGCCGCTCACCGGCCTCCTGGGTCAGCGCGCCCATGTGGGGTGAAAGCACAACATTCTTCATTCGAAAAAAGGGATGACCGCTTGGAATCGGCTCCTTAGAGAAGACGTCCAATGCTGCCCCGCCTATTCGCCCCTGTTCCAGCGCTTTTATCAGGGCCGGTTCGTCTATGATTTTCCCGCGGGAAGTATTTACCAACACCGCTTTCGGTTTCAGCAAACTTAGGGCTCGAGCATTGACCATCTTCTCTGTTTCCGCTGTCAGGGGGACGTGCAACGAAATAATATCCGCATTGGAAAGGATATCTTCAAGGGCCGCGCTTTCAACCCCCAGCCCCTCTTTAATCTGGGCAAAGGGATCATAAGACAAAATCCTCATATCAAAGCCGCGGGCGATGCGGGCCACTCGCGACCCAATCTGTCCCAGGCCGATGATCCCGAGGGTTTTTCCCCAAAGTTCTCTGCCCATAATCCACTCAGGAAGGGCCGCGCTATCGGTCCGCTTCCAGGCGTTCTCTCTGATGAAATGATCCGCAAGATGGATTCTTCTCATCAGGGAAAGAAGAAGGGCAAAGGTTAGCTCGGCCACTGCCTGGGCATTTTCTCCCCGGCAGTTGCAGACAAAGATTTCCCGGCTGGTAAAAAAATCAACATCAATATGGTCGTATCCTGCACCGTAGGCGATCACGCCTTTTAAACCCGGAGCCTGCTCGAGGATCAGGGAGTTGATCTTGATATACTCGGACACGATGACCCGGACGAACGGTGAACCCGTCAACTTCTCCGCCAGGTCAAAATGATCTTTAGCGTCCGCCCAGGCATACCCGCCCTGCAAGGTTATGTCTGCCAGGGCATTTGCCGACATGAAGAAGCGGTCGGCGAAAATGACCGGAACAAAGAACTTTTCCTTATCGGCCATCATAAACAATCTTTCCTCCGACCACGGTCATTTTCACCTGGCAGTCGGAAATCTCCTGCGGGGGAACATGCAGGGGATTTTTGTCGAGCGCTATCAGGTCGGCGACTTTGCCCGCCTGCAAAGTCCCCCGCTCCTCCTCCTCGAAGGAAAAATAAGCCGCTTCACGGGTGTACAAAGCCAAAGCCTGTTCAGCCGTTACACATTCCGCTGGCCCGAATTCTTTTCCGCTCGGTGTCCTCCGGCAGATGGAGTCGCGAATTCCGATCAAGGGGTTGGGTTCAGCCACCGGGCAATCGGAGGAGAAGCCCAATTTGATTCCCCGCTTGAGAATGGTTTTAAAGCGGTATAGCTTCTGAGAGCGCTCCGGGCCGTAGGCTTCCATAAACCCGTCGCCGAGGAGTGAGAAGAAATTAGGCTGGCTGGTAATATATAGCCCCAACTCTTTTACCCGGTCGATCTGCTCCGGGGTGAGGTTGCCGGCGTGGACAATATGGTGGCGCAGGGGATTTTCTCTGTCCATTACCCGCCCGAATGCTTTGAGCAGCATCTCTAAAGCCCGGTCCCCCTGGGCGTGGACCGAAATCTGGTACCCGGCCCGGTCGAATTTTTCAATTTCCCGGTTAATTCCTTTCTGGTCGTAGTTGAGAATTCCTTTGCCCGCACCTGGAGGGCTGGCATAGGGTTTGGTAACAGCTGCTGTCCGGCTGCTCATTCCTCCATCGAGGAAGATTTTGATGGCTCCGATTTTTACCCATTCCGATCCGAACCCTCGTTTTACCCCCGCAGCCATCAGGGGATCGGCCCATTGGTTAAGAATGTAAGCATAAAGGCGAAAGGGGAAACGTCCGGCATCCTCGGCTTCCTGGTAGGTGCCAAGGGTCAGTGGGTCCACGAACGGGTCATGGGCGCCGACGATGCCCAGTTTCAGGAAACGGGCCGCGCAACGGGAAATCATTTCTATTCTCCCTGCCCCGTCATATTCGGACATCATCTTGGAATAAATGGATGGGCTCTGGAAGAATAAAGGCCCCATAAAAGCGGATTCACTCAAAATACCATTTGGCTCTCCCTTATTGTCCCGAGCGATGACTCCCCCGGGAGGGTCGGGCGTTTTTTTGGTGAAACCCAACTCCCTGAGAGCCAGGCTGTTGACTACTGCCCCATGGACGGAAACATGAACCAGGCAGATGGGGTGTTTTTTTGATGCCCTGTCCAGATCAACTCTGGTAAGTTCTTTTTTGTCATCAAGCAAATAAGGGGCAAACCCCCAGCCCATGATCCACTTTCCCGGCGGAGTTTTTGCGGCTTTGGCCTTCAGGGCCTCCACCACATCCTCCCCCCGCACACAGCCAGCGGCTGGCCGGCAGTCAGCTTGATCGGTGAGCAAGGCATAGAGGCAAAAATGATTGTGGGTGTCGATAAATCCTGGCAGTACCGTCTGCCCCTTTAGGTCGATAATCTTCGTCCCGGATGTGGCCAGCTTTTCGATCTCCGCTCCCTGGCCCACCTGGTAAATTCGGCCGAATTGTACGGCTATGGCTTCGGCCTTAGGCGCTGTTTTTTCCATGGTAAGGATGTTTCCATTTTTAAAAATGATTTCCATTTCCCCTCCCCCCTTTTGGGCTGGATTTAAAGCAGGAAAATCAAGACCGGATTGGCAATGTCCTGATAATCCTTTTACCAAAAAGGAAATAGGCAGGTCAAGTAAATGTTTAATTGCTCATCTGACAGCTATGCTGGAAATTTCGAAATTTGGTAACACATGATCCCTTTGAAAAGGTAGGGCGTAAGGGCCGAGAGGATCCTTGGCCCGGAGGCCTGGGCGGAACTCTTGGAATCATAAGGCGCTGATTTCTTCGGAAATGGGGCGGGGAAAATGCCCCCCGCCTCCTTTGGCGGAAACGCGCAGGGTTCTTCGGGGTCAAGCGGAGACCCGGCCGATGCTTCCGGCGCGTTCCGCCCAGGCCTCCGGGCCTTGACAGAGGAGGTCAAACTGCTTTTTCAAAGCCCTAAAGTGATACGAATTTGTTCTTATCCTTGCGGGCGGAAGCGCTTCAGCCGGAGGGAGTTGCTGACCACGGATACGGAGCTCATGGCCATGGCTGCAGAGGCAATCATGGGATTTAAAAGGATACCCCAGAAGGGATAGAGGATGCCGGCCGCAATCGGAATGCCCAGAATATTGTAAATGAATGCCCAGAAAATATTTTGCTTGATGGTGCGAATCGTTCTCCTGCTTAATTGGATGGCCGCGATCACAGCCCTTAGATCACCGGTGATGAGAGTAACGTCCGAGGATTCCATGGCCACATCCGTACCCGTGCCGATGGCAATGCCCACGTCGGCCTGCGCCAGAGCCGGGGCATCATTAAGACCATCGCCCACCATAGCTACAATCTTCCCTTCTTCCTGAAGTTTTTTCACTTGCTGGCTTTTTTCCCAGGGCAGGACTTCGGCCAGGACCCGATCTATTCCGCTCTGGGAAGCAATGGCTTTTGCCGTGCGCTCGTTATCTCCGGTAATCATGATCACTTCCAGACCCATGCGGCGCAAAGCTTCCACCGCTTCCCGGGTATTTGGTTTGAGCGTGTCGGCTACGGCCAAAATTCCCGCCGCCCTGCCGTTTCGGGCCACGATCATCGAAGTTTTGCCTTCGCCGGATAATTTTTCCGCCTGATCCCGTAGTTTATCCACTTCTACCCCATATTCTTCCATCAACTTAAGATTTCCCAGGATAATGGGCACCCCGTCAATTTTCCCTTTAACTCCGTGCCCCGGGATGGCTTCGAAGGCTTCCACAGGCGAAAGCCTCAGGCCTTTTTCTTTGGCGGCATTGACGATAGCCTCACCTAATGGATGCTCAGATCCTTTTTCAACTGAAGCCGCCCACAAAAGGACCTGGTCTTCCTGATAGCCGTCGTTCACGGCGATATCCGTAACAACAGGCTTCCCCTGGGTAAGCGTGCCGGTCTTATCGAAAACAATGGTCTTTACCCGGTGGATGTTTTCCAGGCTTTCGCCGCTCTTGATCAGAATTCCGTTTTCCGCCCCCCGGCCTGTGCCTACCATAATGGCTGTGGGAGTGGCCAGTCCCAAGGCGCAGGGGCAGGCGATAATCAGCACGGCAACGAAATTAAGCAGGGCAAAAGTGAAAGCCGGTGAGGGTCCAAAGATGAGCCAGGTAATAAAAGTGGCCAGGGAGATAAGAATCACAGCCGGAACGAAAATGCTGGCTACGCGGTCAGCCAGCCTTTGAATCGGCGCCTTCGAACCCTGGGCTTCTTCCACTAACTTAATGATTTGAGCCAGCGCGGTTTCCCGGCCCACTTTCATGGCCCGGAATTTGAAAGACCCGGTTTTATTGATGGTCGCCCCCATCACTTCGTCTCCTGGATTTTTTTCCACGTGAACGCTTTCACCAGTAAGCATGGATTCATCCACCGCCGAATAGCCCTCAAGAACCATTCCATCCACCGGGATCTTCTCCCCGGGCCGAACTACGACGACATCCCCGCTTTGAACTTCCTCCATCGGCACGTCCATTTCTTCTCCGCCGCGGATAACCCGGGCCGTTTTGGGCTTGAGGCCCATCAGGCGTTTGATGGCCTCGGAAGTATGACCTTTGGCAATGGCCTCGAGCATCTTTCCCAGGAGGATAAGGGTAATAATCATTGCCGATGTGTCATAATATACCCCCAACTCCAGCCCATAAGACCTGAAAAGACCCGGGAAGAAGGTGACCACAACGCTGTAGCCGTATGCGGCTGAAGTTCCCACGGCAATAAGTGTATTCATGTCCGAAGTGCCGTGTTTGAGGGCGGACCAAAAGCCACGGTAAAATTGCCACCCGGCCCAAAATTGAACAGGGGTGGTGCATAGGAATAGGACGAGATGCTCTTGAAGAAACTTCGGCCACCAGGGAAACCAATCCGGCATGCTGCCGAAGAAGATGGCCGCAGAAAGGATAGCGCTGAAAATAAATTTGAGCTTCTGCCGGCGGATTTCCCGGACCCGCGCTTCCTGCTCGCGGTCGGCTAATTCTTCTTCAAAACCGCGTACTTCGTAACCCAGATGCTCGATGGCCTTCCGCAACCCGGATTTTTCCAGGAGACCAGGCTGATAATGGACAGTAGCCTTTTCGGTGGCTAAGTTTACGGCCGCTTTTGAAACTCCCGGAATCCCCTTGAGAGTTTTCTCCACCCGGTTTACGCAAGCGGCGCAAGTCATTCCGCCAATGGAGATGGACAATTTTTCTTCTTCGACAGGTTTAGAAACGCCGTAGCCCAGATCTTCGATGGCCTGAATAATACCTTCCTTCTCCAGAACCCGGGGGTCATATTCAACCGTAGCTCTTTCCGTTGCCAGGTTTACGTTAGCCTTTTTTACCCCTTCGAGGCTGCTTAAGCCTCTTTCAATCCTTCCAGCACAGGAAGCGCAGGTCATCCCAGTAACAGGGAGAGATACTATTTGATTTGATTGTTCTTTTATTTTCTCCATGATTATTTAGATGACCGGATAAAGCCTATGATTCATTTTTGCGCTTATAAGTTTTTGTTGACACAGAAAATTTCATTAATTATAATAAATTTTTAATTTCTTGAAAGAGGTTTTTATTCATGGCGACACCTAATGCAAAAAAGGGGGAGGTCGAAAGAAAGTGGCATCTGGTGGATGCCAGCGGCAAGACCCTGGGAAGATTGGCTTCCCGCGTGGCGATTCTCCTCCGGGGAAAGCACAAACCAACCTTCACCACGAATGTGGACACCGGCGATTTCGTCGTAGTGGTAAACGCGGAGAAAGTGACCCTCACCGGTAAAAAATGGACAGAAAAGCTTTATATCCACCACTCGGGATACCCCGGCGGCTTAAAATCGATCAGCGCCGAAAAAATGAAAGAGAAAAAGCCAGAGCGGCTGATTACGATGGCCGTCCAGGGAATGCTCCCTAAAAATAAATTAGGCCGAACCCTTATAAAAAAACTAAAAGTTTATCCCGGCGAAGCGCATCCCCATCAAGCGCAACAACCGCAGGCTTTTGTGTAAAGGAAAAGAAAATGCCCGAAAAAACATACTATGCCACCGGAAAAAGAAAAACATCTATCGCCCGAGTTTGGATGAAACCCGGCGCAGGCAAGGTGACTGTCAATGACCAAGAGCTTAGCAGTTACTTCAGCCTGGATACGGCTAAAGTGATGGTCTACCAGCCTTTCGAACTCACCGGAACCGTTGGTCAGTTTGACATCTCCGCTACTGTTAAAGGAGGCGGAAATATAGGCCAGGCCGGCGCCCTCCGGCACGGGGTCACCCGGGCGCTCCTGAAAGTTAAGGATGAATTCCGCGAAATCCTCAAAAAGGCCGGCCTTATCACCAGGGACTCGCGGGTTAAAGAGCGTAAAAAATACGGACAGAAAGGGGCTCGAAAGAGATTCCAATACTCCAAGCGGTAATTCACCCTTGGCCCTGAAAAAGGAAGGCTCTTCGGCCTTCCTTTTTTTCACCCAAAAACCCTTTTACTTTGGATCATGGGAGAAAAGTTATGATGCGCGTGGGCGTTGTGGGAGCAACTGGATATGCAGGCCTGGAGCTTGTGCGTCTGCTCCTCAGACATCCTAAAGTTAAAATGACCGCTTTAACCGCGGAGCGGTACGTGGGCCAGCCAATCTGGAAAGTCTTTCCTTCCGTGATGAAGGAAACAGATCTGGTTTGCCAGCCCTTGGAGGTTGAACCTTTAGCGCAGGCCTGCGATTTCCTCTTTACTGCCCTTCCCCACAAGGCTGCGATGGACGTTGTCCCGGGGTTTATTCAAAGAGCCCTGAAGGTCGTGGATCTGAGCGCTGATTTTCGCCTAACTGACCCAAATGCCTACGAGGAATGGTACGAGCCTCACACCGCCCCGGCCTTATTGAAGAATGCGGTATATGGAATTCCGGAACTTCACCGGGAGGAGATTAAAAAAACTTTCCTGGTAGCCAATCCCGGCTGTTATCCCACCAGCATCATCCTGGCTCTGGCTCCGGCCTTAAAGAATAAGCTTATCGACCACCGAACCATCATCGCCGATTCCAAGTCGGGGGTCAGCGGAGCCGGAAGGTCTGCTGTCCTGACCTCCCTCTTTACAGAGGTGAGCGAAAATTTTAAGGCCTACAAAGTCGCCGAACACCGGCATACGCCGGAGATCGAGCAAGAACTAAGCCGGTTGGCTGGGGAGAGAGTCGTCATCACCTTCACCCCCCATTTGGTTCCAATGAAACGGGGTATCCTGTCCACGATCTACGCTTCCCTTGAAAGACCATATTCTGAAAACGAGATTTTGGATATCTACCATAATTTTTACGCCAACGAAAAATTCGTACGCATCCATCCACCAGACATCCTTCCCGGCACTGCGGACGTCCTCGGGTCCAACTACTGCGACATTGGCCTGAAAATCGATAAAAGGAACAAGCGTTTGATTTTGCTTTCGGCAATCGACAACCTTGTCAAAGGCGCATCAGGGCAGGCCGTCCAAAATATGAATTTAATGCTAGGCCTCGAGGAATCGTTGGGAATTGACATTGTTCCCTTATATCCGTAAAAACATCTTTGCCACAGAGGACACAGAGATCACAGAGAATAATAAAAAATTAGGTATTAAAAAAAATAAATATTTTTTCTTTCGCTTTATAACTATTTTTTCTCTTTACTACTAACGTTGACGATCTCGTAAAAGTCCGAAAACCCCTTTCCTCGTCATTCCGGCGAACCCCGGATCGTGTCCGGGGCAGGCGCCGGAATCCAGTTATTTAAAGGATTTATCAAACCTCTAGACTCCGGGTTTCACCTGTCTGCCAGGCACAGGCAGGCCGGAGTGACGACTTTTTACGAGAGCATCAAAATTATTGGAGCAATAAAATCATCAGGAAAAAGGGAACGGGATGCCATTTTAGAAGGTCTGCTTGCCGCAACATCCTCCGAATACCTTGAGAGCATAAAAGAAGCCAGGGCAAATTATAGCGCCAGAAGGGTGAAGACTCATAAAGAGGTTTTTGGGCAAAAAAACTTTTGCCAAGTTTCTCTATTTTGCATTAAATATAGTTGCTTTCCTTGAAAATCACTAAACCCAAATTCGCTTTTGCCTGACGAAGAAATTTAAAAAGATTTACCATTCATTATTCCCGGCTTTACCGCCAGCTGAGGAGCAAACGGTGGAAAGAAACTTAAGAAGCTTGGTATCTGAAAAACGACGCCATGTGGAAATTACGGGACGTGGTTGACAAACTTAAGTATTATCATCTTTCAGATTTTGTATTGAAGATCAGAAACTTACTTAAGTTAGTCAACAACGTCCCTCATTTTCCTACGTCCCCTCTTTCGTGCACATATATCTGCTATTTCGAAACCGTCGCCTTTGAGGATTTGCTGTCATAGAACATCGGCCGGTCCCTATTGTATGTCAGCTTTCACGGATGCGATAATAGATCGAACGATGTCCTATGTCGTATGTGCTTTATCACTTGGCTGCCACGGCCATCCTGTTCTTTCGGATCCCCCGTACGATGGGAATGGCGCTGGTCAATACGGCAACAATGAGGAGAATCATCGTGATCGGATGGGAGAAGAAGACCGATAAATCGCCGCCGGATTGAATATACGCACGCCGAAAGTTGACTTCCGCCATGAATCCCAGCACCAGAGCGAGGACGATGGGCGCCATTGGAATATCGACCTTGCGCAGAATATAACCGAAGATTCCCGAACCGATCATCACCCATACGGGGTAAATATTATTGGTACTCGCATAGGCCCCGATGACGCAAATCGCCGCTACGCAGGTGGCCAGCAGGCTTTTCGGAATCGTCGCCACTTTCATCCACACGCGCAGCCCGAAGAGGCCGATTATCACCATGAAGGGCGTGCTGAACAGGAGCGCGGCAAAAATGGAATAGGGAATTTCGGGATTCTTCGAAAAGAGCAAAGGGCCGGGCTGAATTCCCTGGATAGTCAGGGCGCCGATCAGGATGGCGGCGCTGGCTGAACCCGGAACGCCCAAGGCAAGCAACGGGGCGAGGGCGCCACTCACGGCGGAATTATTCGCCACCTCCGATCCGACTATGCCCTCCGGATTTCCTGTTCCGAAGGTGTCCGGTTCTTTTGACGCCCGTTTCGCCTCGTTGTAACTGACCAGTGACGCAATTGTTGTTCCGGCACCTGGGATGACGCCGATAATATAGCCGAGCACGGATGATCGCACAAAAGTAAACCAGCGTTTTCGGAAGAAACTCGGCTCCACGCCCAATCCCCGGAACGGCTCCGGCTCGATCTGTTTTTCCTTGACATCCTCCAGCATGTGGAAAACCTCGGAGAGGGCGAACAGGCCGATCAGGGCGGGCAGGAAAGGAATTCCTTCCATCATGTTCATATGAAAAACATAGCGAAACGATCCGTTGATCGGATCCATGCCGATCGTCACGGCCAAAAGGCCGATCAGCATGGCGATGAATCCGCGCAGGAGCGATTTTCCTCCCAGACTGCTCACGAGACTTAGCCCGAAGACCGCCAAGGCGAAGTACTCCGAGGGGCCGAAAGCGATGGCGAAGACTGCCAGGGGCACGGCGGTTAGAATGAGGAGGATCGTGCTCACGAAGGCGCCGAACCCCGAAGCAAGGATGGACAGGGTCAGCGCCTTGCCGGCCTGTCCGTTTTTCGCCATGGGATAGCCGTCGAATGCCGTCGCCGCCGCAGCCGGCGTGCCCGGTGCATTCAGCATAATAGCCGTAATTCCACCACCATACTCCGCCGCCATGTAGAGGCTGACGAGCATGACCATGGAAACTACAGGGATCAGACCGAAGGTGAACGGAACCATGAGGGCGATTCCGATACTTGGCGTTAAACCGGGCATGGCGCCGATAAAGTAACCGATGACGGCCCCGGCAAACATGGCGAGGATGTTATTTACGGAAAAGATGAGCCCAAATCCGAGGAGTAGTCCGTCAATCATTTTAGAGGCCTCTGTTTCAATCGACAAAAGCCACGCCGATCTTGGGCAGGGGAACCCCAAGGAGCCGATCAAAGGCGATATAGTTGAACAATATGACCATTGCCGTGATGATTATCAGCCATTTCCAGCGGAGTTCCCCGGCTGACAGCATCATGGCAGGCAAAAAAACCAGGCTTGCCAAATAATATCCGGCGAAAGGGAGGGCAAAGACGTACAAGATCATCAGGACAGCAAATAACATGATAGGTCCCAGGCGTTTAACCTTGATGCGCTCCGGCAGATTCAGGCGACGTAATTCCACGAACACCAAACCCGCCGACAGCAGGAAAAGGCCTACCGAGATGAGCATCGGGAAAGCGCTGGCCCCCAAGTCAAAGGGATTCAAGGGTTTGCCGAACCCCATGGCCAGAACAAAGAAGACAATTCCCCAACCTGCGAGAACTATGCCTACCAATATTCTTCCCAGAGCGATTTTCATCATTGCCTCCCTTCATCAGTTTCTTTTGGCCTAAGATGTTCCGGCTACTTGATGATCCCCAATTCCCGGTACCAATGGACCGTCAACTTGCTTTGTTTCTTGACAAATGCCGCAAATTCCTCGGTTCCCATGCTGCCGTCTTCCATCTGCGTCTTCTTCAGGTAATCCTGGAATGGCGCGCTCTTGATCGCTTTGAGAAAGATGTCGCTCAACTGAATCTGGATGGGTTTGGGAATGCCGCTCCGGCCCAAAATACCTCGGAATTGGTCCCAGCCCTCTTCCACTTGATACCCTGCTTCCGCATAGGTGGGCACATGTGGAAAATCTGGCAATCTTTTCGGCGCCATGACACCAAGAATCCGAAGTTTGCCGGCTTCAACGTGCTGCGCGACCTGTCCCGGATTGGAGTTGGCGACATCGATATGTCCTCCCAGCAGGGCTATGACGGCGGCATTGGTGCCCTCGTACGGCATCCAGACGGTTTTAAAGTCGGCTGCCTTGCTGAAGATATTGAAGGCGACATTATGTCCCGACCCAGTCGATCCGAAGCCGCCGACTCTCAATTTGTTAGGATTTTTCTTGCCATAATCTACCAGATCCTTGAGGGTTTTCCACGGGCTTCCCGCCTGGACTACGATAACGTAGGGATCGATTTCTACACAGGTAATCCAGGAAAATTGGTCGATATTAAACTGCCCTTTCAGGGGGCCTTCTAAGGCGCCAATCTGCGTTGGCGTCACCGTTGCCAGGGTGTAACCGTCCGCAGGGGCGGACAGAAGGGCGGCCATCTGCATCGCGCTGCTGCCACCTGGCTTGTTTTGTACCACCACAGTCTGACCGAGCAGGGGCTCCGCCGCTCTGGCCAATTGCCTTGCCATCAAATCCGTCGGGGACCCGGCAGCCGTATGAGTGATGATGGTAATCGTTTTTACGGGATACTTCCCCTGCGCCGAAATCAAACCCGCAAAAACAAGACTTAGAACTGCCGCCATTGCCATGCACAGGACCTTGCTTTTCATACGTTCGACATCCTCTTGTATTATGGAAATACTCCTCCTCACTTGCCAAATCAGATCATGACGATCAAAGAATGCTCTTTTTAAAAATACTGACCATTCGAAATCTTCCAATAATTATTTAAACCTGATTTTTATCTATCTTATCCTTTTCCTTAATTTTAATCTCAATGACCTTGCCATCCGCCGCCGAACATACGGGATTTTCCATTGTAACAGATCGTAAAATTATGCCACATTCCACCGTCATCGTCTTATTCCATCCGCATAACTTCAACAGCTAACAGCCTTATTGATCCGCCATGACATTTTCTAATCTTCACGATTCAGATGATTTGTTTCTCTTTTAATTTGGCTATCTTTTCCTTGGAAAAACCCAACATATTCGAAAGAATGACTTCCGAATGCTCGCCCAGAAGCGGCGGAGGATTATATACGGGCTTGTCTACCCCGGACATCTTGATCGGGTTGCCAACGTCCTTCAATTTTCCTGTATGCGGCGAGTCGATTTCTACAACCATCTCTCTCGCCAGAACTTGTGGATCGGCAAATACCTTATCCAAAGTATTTATGGGACCAGCCGGAACCTCCGTTATATCGAACGACGCCTGCCATTCAGCGGTAGTTTTTTTCTGAAACGTTTCCTCAAGCAATTGATCCAGGGCATCTCTGTTCGCGAGGCGGCTTTGACGTGAATTGAAGCGGGGATCGTCGATCAAGGATTCTAACCCAAGCACGAGGCATAGATTCTTAAAGAAATGATCCATAAAGGCCTCAATGACGATGTAGGAATCCTTAGTCTTATAAGCTCGGAGAGGGACGCTGCTCACATGTGCAGTGCCGACAGGTTGGGGTATTTCGCCGGCAACAAAGTAATATTTCGCCCTATAAGTATGGAGGGCAGTCATCACGTCGAGCATGGATATATCGACTTTTCTCCCTTCCCCAGTTGTGACTCTTGAAACAAGGGCGGCAAGAATGCCTACGACGGCCTGAATAGACGAACACAAATCGCCATAGGGAATCCCGCAGCGGACAGGCGGCCGCTCTGGTTCGCCTGTATAACTCATGACGCCTCCCATTGCTTGAATTATGATGTCGTATGACGGTCTGTCACGGTATGGCCCATCCTGGCCATATCCGGAAATAGCCGCCCAGACGATCTTCTGGTTAATCTGCTTTAGTGTTTCGTAACCCAAACCAAGTTTCTCCATCGTGCCGGGAAGAAAGTTATTCACGACGACATCGGCCTTCTTGGTTAACTTATAAAAAATTTCTTTTCCCTCCGGAGATTTCAAATCAAGGGTAAGGCTTTTCTTGTTCCTATTTAACGAAAGGAAATATGCACTCAGTTTCTTTTCTCCAACGAAGTGCGGCGGCATTCTTCGCGTTTGATCTCCAAGATCGACTCGCTCAATCTTTATTACTTCGGCTCCAAGGTCGCCGAGAATTTGCGTGCAATAAGGCCCCGCCATCACGTGCGTTAAGTCTAACACCACGATATCCTTCAACGGTAAGCTCATACATTCTCCTCCTCAGATAAATTTAATCTTAACAATCCTAAACGGGCATATTGGCGTGTTTCTTTTCCATTCTTTGAACTTTTTTATCTTTGAGTATTCGTAATGCCTTTATGATCCTGGGTCTCGTCTCCCTGGGATCGATGATATCATCCACATACATTTTCCTGGCGGATTCATAGGGGCCGTCAAATATTCGGTTGTACTGTTCAATCAACCTTTGACGCGTACTTTCAGGATCCTGGGATGCCTCGATTTCCTCGCGGCAAATGACATTCACTGCGCCCTCGGCTCCCATTACCGCCAATTCAGCAATGGGCCATGCCAAAACAAGATCCGTACCCATCGGCTTGCTGCACATGGCTTGTTTCCCACCGCCGTAATTTTTTCGGCAGATTACCGTAATTTTGGGAACGGTTGCTTCCGCATAGGCGAATAACATTTTCGCTCCATGTCTTATGATTCCCCTGTATTCCTGATCCACGCCCGGAAGGTATCCAGGCACATCCACAAAGGTAAGAATGGGAATATTAAACGCATCGCAGAAGCGGACAAAACGTGATCCCTTGTCAGAGGCGTCTACATCAATGGTGCCAGCAAGGTGCGACGGTTGATTGGCGATAATCCCAGCCGTCCAGCCGTCCATACGACCAAATCCGGTCAAGATGTTCTTCGCATAACGGCCCTTTATCTCGAAGAAATTGCCATTATCTAAAATGCATTTCAGGATTTTCTTCATGTCATAGAGTTTTTTTGTGTTGGAAGGAATGATGGATAACAACATTTCGTCCTGTCGTTCCGCATCATCCCCTGTTTCACGTCTTGGCGTTGGTCCCTGGTAACTACTTGGTAGAAAGGCAAGAAGCTCTTTGGTAAGATGAATCGCATCCTTCTCATCAATAGCCACGATATCGCATACGCCGCTTTTTTCTGAATGAATTTTCGATCCCCCCAGGTCTTCGATAGATACATCCTCGTTTGTAACGACTTTTATTACATTAGGCCCCGTAATAAACAATTGACTCTTTTCTTTGACCATAATTATAAAATCCATTAACGCTGAACTGTAGGCGATCCCGCCAGCACATGTCCCCAAGATGACTGAAATCAAGGGAATAACGCCGGATGCCTGCGTTAATGCATAAAAAATACTGTCAAAACCGACATTCTTATTCCCTTCTTGTATGCGTGCACCAACCGAATCCTGCAAGGCAACTAAAGGTATTTTTAATTCGCAGCACGTCTTAATAATATTTGTAATCTTTACTGCTTGAACATTTCCCAAGGAACCCCCTTGGACGGTTTTGTCATGTGCATATGCTCCGACATTTCTGCCGTTCACCTGCCCTATGCCTGTTATAACACCATCTCTCGGTATGTAAGGTGGATCGGCGCCGAACTCGGCTGGTTGAGGACCGGCAAAAGTATGAAATTCTACGAAAGTGCCGGGATCCATGATGAGAGCGATCCTCTCGTCGCAAGTGAGGTAGCCGTTTTTTCGTAGTTTTTCTATTCTTTCCCGACCACCTCCCAGCAATGCTTTTTCTCTTAATTCAATTAGTTTTTTTATCGCCTGTTCCATGTCGCTCATGATGGCATCCTTCCTTGTGTTGAACCGCAGGCTATCTGAGATACTTCCTTTTCCATATTCTATGAATTCGAATTCTTAAAAAGTCGGAAAATCCTTCACTCCTGCAAAGGCAGGAGCCCAGCAATGGAAAATCCCCTTTTTTTCTACTCTTAACAAAAAGGGACGGGAGGGTCAACTTAAATCTCTGGAGGCCCAGAAGGAAAAAAGGGAATATTCTTGCAGGAATTGGGCGAGAGCAGGTAAGGAATGAATCCACGCCAATCTTAGCCAGACTAGCGGTAAATTTCAGGGTTGAGGATGTTGGGCGGGATCTCTCCGCGGAGAACAGATAAAATGTTGTTCACTGCGACAAAGGCCATCTTCTCTCTCGTCTCGAAAGTTGCGCTGCCAATGTGGGGAAGGAGTAAAACGTTTTCCATCAGGAGGAGTTCGGGAGTTACCCGGGGTTCTTCTTCAAACACGTCAAGACCCGCCCCGGCAATCATTCCGGACTTTAAAGCTTCCACCAGAGCTTTTTCATCTATTACAGGCCCGCGAGAAGCATTGAGCAGAAAAGCGGTTCTCTTCATCATGCCCAATTCTTCCCGGGCAATTAGGTGAGTAGTCTCAGGAGTTAAAGAGACATGTAAGGTTACAAAATCCGCTTCCCGCAAAAGCTCTTTCAGGGAGGCAAACTTCACCCGGTATCGCTCTTCCACGCTTCGCTCAATGGGGCGGACATCCGTGTAGAGAATCTGCATCTTGAAACCCAGGGCTCGCTGGGCCATGGCCATTCCGATCCTGCCAAACCCAATAATCCCCAGAGTCTTTCCGTAAATATCGCTCCCTAAGAAGAGGTCCGGTTTCCATCCCACCCATTTCCCGGCGCGCACGAAGCGGTCCGCTTCGGCCACCCTCCGGGCCACCCCCAGGATCAGGGCAAAGGTTAAATCCGCTGTGGTATCCGTAAGCACGTCGGGTGTGTTGGTGACTGCAATTTTCCAGCGCGTCGCCGCGGCCAGGTCGATATTATTAAAGCCAACAGCATCATTGGCTACGATTTTCAAGTCTTTCCCCGTTTCCAGAACTTTGGCCGAAATCTGATCCCCTCCCATGGACAGCAGAGCAACTTTCCGGGGAAGCTGAGCGATCATTTCTTCGGCGGGCATGGCCTGGTCTTCTAAATTGATGCTCACCTCGGCCTTCTCTTGCAGAAGGGCCAGCGGCCTTTCAGGAATTATTCTCGTTACCAAAACTTTCGGTGCCATTTTTTCTTTGCCTTTTTTATTATTTAAATCCTACCCTTCTTCTACGGTCATTTAAACCGTTCCCCCTCCTCTAACAAGTTCATAACGCCCCTTTCTTCATTTCGATCCCGTAATTTTTGATCTTTCTGTGTAAGTTGCTGCGTTCGATCCCGATCATTTCCGCGGTCTTGGAAATATTCTCGTCATTCTCCATAAGCCTCTTCATGATGAACTTTTTCTCGAACTCTCTACGGGCATCCTTCAGCAAAGAGTATTCCAAAAAGGATAATTCCGGCTGGGCCTTGCGCTGCTCGCGCACCGGATCGGGAACGTCTTTGGGTTCGATCATGGAGCCCCGGGTCATGATCACCATACGTTCTACTATATTTTTTATTTCCCGAACATTACCGGGCCAGGGATAAGAAATGAGCAGTTCCATGGCTGCCGATGAGATTTTTTTCGGTTCTTTGTGGTTCTCCCGGCAGAATTCAACGATGAAATGCTCCACTAAGATGGGAATGTCGGCCTTCCGGTCTCTTAGCGGGGGAACCACCAGGGGAATGACATTCAGCCGATAATAAAGGTCTTCGCGGAACCGTCCTTTTTGAATCTCTTCTTTTAGGTCCCGGTTGGTGGCGGCAATCACCCGCACATCCACGAAGATCATCTCTGCCCCTCCTACCCGTTCGAACTTCTGCTCCTGGAGGATGCGCAAAATTTTAGCCTGGGTCTTCAGGCTCATATCAGCAATCTCGTCCAGCAGGATGGTGCCTTCATTGGCCAAATCGAACTTTCCCCGGCGTTTGGTCAGGGCCCCGGTAAATGAACCCTTCTCGTGGCCAAAGAGCTCGCTTTCGATCAGCTCCTCGGGAATGGCCGCACAATTCACCTCCACAAAAGGCTTGTCAGCCCGCAAGCTAAGTTGATGAATCCCCCGGGCGACCAATTCCTTCCCCGTGCCGTTTTCCCCGTTGATCAGCACCCATCCGTTGGTCGGAGCGACGATTTTCATCTGCTCTTTGAGTTGCTGGATTTCCATAGAATTTCCCACGATCTCGTATTTTTTCTGGACCTCCTGCCTCAAAGCCCGGTTTTCCTGCTCTAACCTGGATACAACCCGAGCATTGCTAACCGTCAGCAGGACTTTGTCCAGGGAGAGCGGCTTTTCGATGAAATCAAAAGCTCCTAACTTTGTGGCCTTCACGGCTAATTCGATGTTGGCATGACCCGAAATCATGATTACCGGAAGGCCGGGAATTTGGGCTTTCATCCGCTCCAGGGTCTCTATGCCATCCATCCCCGGCATCCAGATGTCCAGAAGCACCAGGTCGGGTGGATCGTTCTCTATTTGCCTTACGGCCTGGGCTCCATCCTTGGCTTCCAGGACCTCGTATCCCTCGTCTTTTAGAACGCCGGTCAGCGACTGCCTGATCCGTTCTTCGTCATCTACCACTAAGATTTGTTTGCTCATAAGATTAGCGATTCCGCCGCAAGATTTCTTTTTTAATGTTTGATGGGCAATTCAATGATGAAGCGTGTCCCCCTGGGGAAGTTATCTTTCACCCGGATGTACCCATCGTGATCCGAGATGATCGTGTTCACGATGGCTAAACCCAGTCCCGTACCGAAAGCTTTGGTCGAGAAATAAGGCTCAAAAAGCAAAGGTTTGTCTTCCGGAGAAACCCCGCAGCCATTGTCCGCCACCTCTACCTGAGCCAGGTTCATCAGGAGATCCAGATGGGTTTCCACGGTAATTTCTCCGTTACTTTTTTCCAGGCTGCCCGTATTAACAGCAGCCACGGCATTCTCCAAAAGGTTCACCATCACCCTTTTTATCTGCTCCTTATCCAGGTTGAAGACCGGAATTTGGTCGTCGGGTTTGAATTCGAAAACGATCTGTTTGTGCCCTTCTTCATATAAGACCATCGCTTCCCGGATAATCTCGTTTAAATGATTCGGAGCCGGATTGGCTGCCGGCATCCGGGCGAAGCTGGAAAATTCATTGACCAGGTTTTTTAATTCTTCCACCTGGGTAATGATGGTTTTGGTGCATTCATCGAAAATCGCCCCGTTCTCGGCAAATTGACTCAAATACCGCTTGCGCAGCCTCTGGGCAGAAAGTTGAATGGGAGTTAAAGGATTCTTGATTTCATGGGCGATGCGCCGGGCAACTTCCCGCCAGGCTGCCGCCCTTTGAGCTTTCTGGAATTGGGTCAGGTCGTCCAGCACCACTACCATGCCCAGGTAACGATTCTCTTCATCGCGCAAGATGGCCACTTTCACCAAAAGAGTTAGAGTTTCGTTACGCATAGTCAGTTTTATCTGCCGGGTGATGGAATGTTTTTCGGCCTGATTGCCTGCTTTACTCAGCTCTTCCGCCAGAACCACGTGTTCGCTCTTAAGCGCCTCCTGATAGTTTCTCCCCAGCACGCTTTCAGCGCGAATTCCCAGGATCTTTTCCGCAGATTTATTGATGGTGCGGACTCTGCCGTCGGTATCTATGGAAATCACCCCCGCCCCCACATCCCGGAGAACGATTTCCATATATCTTCGCCTTTGCTCCAACTCTATGTTGCTCTCGCTTAAGTCGGCGTGGGCCTTTTCCACCTGGTTCTTGCTCGCTTTCAAATCCTGGGTCATGCGGTTGAACGAATCCACCAGAGTCCCGAATTCATCTTCGGAGGTCTTGCTGATTTGAAAGTCCAAATTCCCCCGGATAATCTTCTGCGTTCCTTCAGCAAGTTTCTCGATCGGGTCGGTAATGCCTTTGGCTAAGAAAAGCCCGAACCAGATAGCTGCAAAAATGATCAACAGGGTGACCAGTGAGAGGGTGGCTATATAACTGGATCGGATGGGGTGTTTGATCATCCGGAGTTGTTTGTATTCTTCGAAGGCGGTTGATATTTCCGAAATTCGCGAGACCAGACTTTGGGGGACAAAATAGTCTACCACTAAAACACCGATTATTTCACGGGGATTCTGAAGGGAAAACATGGGCACAAGGCCCCGGATAAGGTCTCCCCGCCCGATAGACTGAATCTTTGTCGTTTCTTTTCCCCGCAGGGCCTCCTGAAGAATTTTCGTTTCCAGGGCGGGAAAACTGGCCGGCGGTACGTTAGGCCCATAGGCCACCTCCGCCTTTCCTGATTGTTTCACAAAGACCCCAACAGCTTCCAGGTTGTATTCCGCCCGTTTATTGTTTAAATACTCGGAGAGAAGCGCCTGGTTGCGCCCGTCCAGCAAGCGCGGCTGATCCAGCCCCTGACTGATCTGCCGGGCATAATGAAGGGCGTTTTGGGTAGTATTCTGGTAATAAAGCTGAGCGACCACTAGAGATTCATGCAGCGTTCCTTCCACCTGGTCGCTAAACCAGCTTTCGATGCTGCTGGTAATAAAATAGGTGGCGGTAAAAAAAAGAAGAATTGTTGGAACCAGAGAGAGGGTGATAAAGGCCAGAACCAGCTTGGTTTTTAGTTTGGAGCCCAGGACCCTCTTTTTTCTTTCAAAAATTAGCTTGACGACATTGCGCAGGATGAGAAAGAGCAGGAGGAGAAGCAGGAGGATATTCAGGCCAATTAGCGAAATGACCAGAATATTACTCGGAAAGGGGGCTTCCACCTTCCAGGTGGCTATGTGGGTTTGGAATAAAAAAAGCAAACCGATAACGCCCAGGAGGCAAAATATGATGATGATCTCCCAGCGGCGGCGGCTTTGCTCTCTGCTTTTCTTTTGCTCCTCCACGGCTTTAAGATGCATCCAAACCTGCCTTCTTCTTCAGGTTTTTCTTCCGTTTAGCCTTCCATGAACTTTTAAAATATCTTATCCAAGGAAGATGAAAAAGGCAATGATGATTTAGTCTTGGGTAGTGATGAAGTGCGGCGCCTCCCCAACGGAGAATTCCGTTTTGAGGGGTCTACTTTTTTCCGAAGGATCAATCCTTCCGGGTTTCAGCTTAAAAAATCATGGGTAGGGGGCGTAATCTGGAGCTTACGGAGCTCTTCCTCGCTGGAAAACTCTATGATTTCCCACCAATCTTTATGGGCAAGGAGTTTGTGGATCAATTTATGGTTGAGGGTGTGTCCGGATTTATAACCGATGAAGTGTCCGATCACCTGCGCTCCCAGTAACCAAAGATCCCCGATTGAATCTAATATCTTATGCCTGACGAATTCGTCTGTAAAGCGCAGCCCCCCCTCATTGATCACCCGGCGATCATCGATCACCACGGCGTTTTCTAAAGACCCCCCCCGGGCAAAGCCTTTGGCTTTCAATATTTCGTAATCCCTGAGAAAACCAAAAGTCCGGGCCCGGCAAATTTCTCGCTCAAAATTTCCGTTGGAGATCTGGATAAGGTAATACTGGTTGGAAATGAGAGGGTGTTTGAAATCGATGGTGTAAGATATTTTAAAATCGTTGCTGGGTAAAAGAGTCGCCTGCCGATCTTCTTCGGTAACAGTTACCGGCCGTTTGATAATCACAAATTTCTTAATTTTTTCCTGAAATCGAATGCCAGCCCTTTTCAAAAGAAAATTAAAGGGTTCGGCACTGCCATCCATAATCGGCACCTCGGGGGCATCCAGTTCAACCTCGGCGTTATCGATTCCCAATCCGGCAAACGCTGCCATAAGGTGTTCAACAGTCGAAACCTTGATTCCATCCCGCCCTAACGTGGTAGCCAATGTGGCATCCACTACGTTATCGATATGAGCCTGAATTCTGACTTCTTTCGGAAAATCCTTGCGAATAAAAACAATTCCGCTATCCGGGGCACCGGGTTTGATCTTTAAGTTACAAGAAACTCCAGTGTGCAAACCAATTCCTGAACAATTCACTGTATTCAAAACCGTCGTCTGGGATAACATTATTTAGCTCCTTATCGGGCTTTCAATTTTTAGTTTAAATATTCAGCAATTTTAATGCCATCAACCCAAAATAATTAATTTTTTTTAAAAATTATCGAGACATCAAAAACATTCTAATACCTGAAGCCTTTAAAGCCATCTATTTTTGAAGGTGTTGGCGGTCATTATTTCCGCCATCCTATACCGGGAGAAGTTGTGGCAAAGCTGACACAATACCTCAACGTTATATTGTTTTTTTGCAACCTTTCACTTCCTGAAAAGGCCAAAAAAAATGGTAAGAATGACGCTAAATAGCAGGCAGGTGCCCAAGGGAAAATAAACAGTAAAATCCCCCCGATGATAAAACACATCACCCGGCAACTTCCACGGACGGAATTTTTCGCTAGGCTGGCGAATCCGAACGCCCCTTAACTTCCTACATCGGATATTTCTGCGAGCCGGGTAAGGGGTATTTAATATATCTTAACCCCCGGCCGGAAATCAACATTTTTCGTAACAGTTTAGCCATTTGAAAAGCTGTCAAATCCCCCTTCATCCCCCTTTTTCAAAGGGGGAAAAGGTTGACTCTTTTATGGAATTTCAATAAAAACCCTCTCCTCCCTTTGCAAAAGCCTGCCTGCGGTAGGCAGGGGAGGTCGGGAGGGATTTCTGGTCCGCCTGAGGCGGATCAAAACGCTAAATTGTTACCATTTTTCTCACAATTACCGATCACCTTGAGTTCTTCTCGGTTCCTTTCCCAATTTCCATCAAACGATCCTGCTCTGCTGGAAGCAAGCTATTAGTTTTATTAGGTTTATTTTCTTTGCCTTCCTGAGAGGGATTACGCTCACCCTCCAGGGATTTTGGGGAATTTTCCATTTGTTTCAGGATGGCATAGATAAAGAAAGAGAGACCTAATGCAGCAATTAAGATCGCTGTTTGTATGTAAATGCTTAAACGAGAATGTTTCTTTTCCTTAGGAGGAGTGAGTTTTTGCGGCGCCCTCTCAGGTTCTTGGGTTTCTTCCGCATAGGAGGGAGAAGAGGTGAAAAGGGATAGCTGGCGAAAGTTTTCTTTGCGGCTTTCCAGCTCTGCTTGAAAGCGGTAACGTCTCAAAACTTCTTCCTGGTCTAAGCCGAGATGTCGAGCGTATCCCCTTAAAAATCCCAGGATGAATTCCCGTTGGGAGAAAAAATGGAAATCATCCCTCTCCAAAGCATCCAAAAAGGGACGGCTTATACGAGTCCCCCTGGATAACTCCTCCAGGGAAACGCTACGGGCTTCCCGTTCCCTCCTTAAATACTGACCAATCGTTTCAGTAAAGCGCACCCTCATACTTAAACCCACAAGACCAATCAATGCCTGTTTTGCTTAAATATTTTTCTTCATTTTGGTCCAAAGAATCGCTTAACTTAGGTTAAACCTAAATTAGACGAAAAAATGGGAAGATTCAATTTAGACCCAGCAATCGGCAGGGCAAACACAACCCCCTAATTTGCTCTCCCCTGGGGAGGGCGGGATGAGTGAGTGAAAAAAGCCCTCCTGATCCTGGGAAAAAATCCAGATATTTGCGGTTTTTTTGAGTTTATAACATACGGCCTACAAAGTGACAACAAAAACTTGACAAAAATAAAACTCCCTGGTATTGATGGTCTCGTAAAAAGTCTGAAAATAAGTTTTTCTGTCATTCCGGCGAAAGCCGGAATCCAGTCTTTTCAAATAGTTATAAATTCTCTGGACTCCGGTTTTCACCTGTCTGCCAGGCACAGGCAGGCCGGAGAGACGACTTTTTACGAAGCCATCGGTATTGATTTGTTTCATTTTTCAGGGGAAGGGAGTTTGTTTTATGGCAATCAATCCTATCATGGAAAAACTGATCAGAGACCTTGAGGAACGTAAAGCCAGGATCGAACTTGCCGGCGGGGCGGATAAGATTGAAAAGCAACATCAGTTGGGAAAACTCTCTGCCCGAGAACGAATCCTGAAATTACTCGACCCCAGAAGCTTCGTTGAAACCGACATGTTCGTTCACCATCGCTGTGAATTCTTTGGGATGAACAAGGTGGAAGCCCCGGATGACGGGGTAATTACCGGGTACGGCTGCATCGATGGCCGCCAGGTTTTCATTTTTTCCCAGGACTTCACCGTTTTAGGAGGGTCCCTGGGGGAAGCCCATGCCTCTAAAATCGTTAAAATTATGGATCTGGCTGCCAAAGCGGGGTCTCCGTTGATCGGGATCAACGACTCCGGCGGGGGACGCATTCAAGAAGGCATTGACGCTCAATATGGTTATGGCCGCATCTTTTACCGCAACTCCATTTACTCCGGAGTCATCCCCCAACTCTCTGCCATTTTGGGTCCTTGTGCCGGGGGGGCCGTTTATTCTCCGGCAATTACCGATTTTATTTTCATGACCGAAGGCATCAGCCGTATGTACATTACGGGCCCAAACGTCATCAAAGAAACGACCGGTGAGGTGATCAGCGACGAGGAGTTAGGAGGTGCCCGAGTCCATAATTTTATCAGCGGGGTGGCCCATTTCTTTTCCCGTGGGGAAGAAGAATGTTTACAGCAGATCCGCAGGCTTCTGACCTTTTTGCCGAGCAGTAACCGGGAAGCACCCCCTGTCCGTTATTCTGGGGATCCATTGGATCGCCCGAACGACAAACTTTTAGAGATCGTACCGGTGGAAACAAAACGGCCCTACAACGTGATCAAGGTCATCGAGGAGATTGTCGATGACCACAATTTCTTCGAAGTGCATCAGCACTGGGCGAAAAATATTGTCGTCGGGTTCGCTCGCATTCACGGCCATTCCATCGGGGTGATCGCCAATCAGCCCTTCTTTCTAGCGGGGACGCTGGACATCAACGCTTCGGATAAGGCTGCTCGGTTTATTCGTTTCTGTGACTGTTTCGGCATTCCCCTCCTCACTCTTGTAGATACACCTGCTTTTTTACCCGGCAAAACCCAGGAGTTTGGCGGTATCATCCGGCACGGGGCAAAAATCCTCTTCGCATATAGTGAAGCTACGGTTCCCAAGGTCACGGTGATATTACGCAAAGGGTACGGCGGCGGTTATGTGGCTATGTGCCACCGCGAATTAGGGGCAGACGCCGTTTTCGCTTGGCCAACGGCCGAAATCGCCATGATGGGCGCAGAAGGTGCGGCCAGTATTATTTTCCGCAGAGAAATTGAAAAAGCTCCCGATTCGGAAAAAAAACGAGAGGAAAAAATCCAGGAATACCGGGAACAGTTTTCCAATCCTTACGTTTCCGGCCGTAGAGGATATGTGGACTACATCATCAGCCCGGCTGAGACTCGGGCTATGATCGTCCGGGCCTTTGACATGCTCTGGAATAAACAGGAAGAGCGGCCAAAGAAAAAACACGGTTCCATTCCCTTATAAAACCGCAAAGCGCATAGCGCAAGGAGCATAGCGAAAAAAACTTTAATGCTGTTACGCTTCGCGCTCCGCTCTATGCTCTATGTGTTTCGTTCAGGCGTAGTAACGGTAGATCGCCTCGGCCACGCAAGCTGGCTTCTCCTTCCCCTGGACTTCGAAGTTTAGATTAAATGTAGCCTGCACACCTCCCTTGATCTCTTCGATTGTGGCCAGCGTAGCTCGAACTCTTACGCTGGAAGGAATGGGGACAGGAGCCGTAAAGCGCAGCTTGTTTAGTCCATAGTTTACCCCCATCTTCTTCTCTTTAATATCCATGATGTCCGCCAACAGGTAGGGCGCTAAGCTTAGCGTGTAATAACCATGGGCGATCGGGCCGCCGAAAGGGGACTCCTTTCTTGCCCGTTCCGGGTCCACGTGAATCCACTGATGATCGAGGGTGGCATCGGCAAACAGGTTGATGGCTTCCTGCGTCACCGGATGCCAATCGCTGACCCCCACTTCCTGTCCAACCATCTTCTTCAACTCTTCCAGATTTTGAATGATACGTTTGGTCATAACTTCCTCCTTAGCGATTCATTTTACCGGGCAATTTCCCATCGTGTTTAACACAAAATCTCTCTAAGGTCAACCAATAAACCAAATGAACGCAACAAATTCAACAAACCAATCATTGACAATTACTTCAGAAGGTGCTAAAAGGAAATTGTATAGGAATTACTTTTTTCAACTTTAGTGTAGCCTGCACTGGATCACTTTAGACGTTTGACATATTCTTTATTTTTTCTTAATCATGGTTTTAAAACTCTGTGATCTTTGTGCCCTCTGTGGCTAATTTTAATTAAAAAAATGGGCGATTAGCTCAGATGGATAGAGCGTTGGTCTCCGGAACCAGAGGCCGTGGGTTCGAATCCCGCATCGCCCACCATATAAATCCATAAGCCCCTGGACCATTTCTGATATTCAAGAAGTCCCCTCCCCCTTCCATAACTTTTAGTTTGACGTATAAAATCCTCCCTTTTATGCTAAGCATTGTCTAAGTTTGATGATCTCGTAAAAAGTCGTGAAAGGGTCATTGCGAGCGAAAGCGAAGCAATCTCGTTTTTATAAGTGCCCGAAAAGACAAGATTGCTTCGTCGTCCCGCCAATGCGGAACTCCTCGCAATGACAGGAACAGGACTTTTTACGAATCCATCAAGTTTGATGATCTCGTAAAAAGTCTGAAAATGCCCTTTTCCGTCATTTCGGTGAAAGCCGGAATCCAGTCTTTTCAATATGGTCCGACATCTCTGGACACCGGTTTTCACCGGTGTGACGAGTTTTTACGAGTTCATCAAGCATGGAGAGTAAAAAATCCTGTCAAAAATAAACTGGGGAACTTTATTAAAAGGAGGTATCAGTTTAGAGTTTTGAAAAAATGGCGGCAACGCCTCTGTTTGGGCCCGGGGGCCAGGCCGGAACGCGCCGGAAGCATTGGTTGGGTTTCCCCTTGTCCTCGAAGATAAAAGCCCGTTTCCTCCGGAGGAGGCGGGGGTATCTTCCCCGCCCCATCCACAGAGAAATCAGCGCCTTATGATTCCAAGCGGGCCGGTCTAGCCCCCGGGCCCTGGAATCCCTTGGCCATGGTGACACACCTTTCTTCAAAGAACTAACCAAAGATATTTGAAATTTCCATCCGATTCCCTCCCCCTTTGATGGGGGAGGGTAAGGGTGGGGGTGAATAGAAAAATTATCCCCCTCCCCTTTATCCCTTCCCGTCACGCCAAGGCGTGAAGGGGAGATTTTAGGGATATTATTAAAGTCTCAGAAGAAAATTCTCAGATTGAAAGATGTAAGAATCTAAACTTTTACGAAAGGAGAAAATTCAGTATGGCGCCTAAATGGAATGGTTTTAAATACGCCATGTGTAACGAGAGCATGCAAGGAATGGAATGGAGGGAACAGTGCAACTTGGTTGGTAAGGCGGGATACAAGGGAATCGAGATTGCGCCCTTTACGCTTGTAAAAGAAGGGGTGGAGGAAATCTCTCCGGCCTGCCGCCGGGATATGGCCACTGCCATGAAAGATGCCTGCATAGAATGCGCAGGCCTCCACTGGTTACTCTCACCGCCGCCTCAAGGCTTGCATGTTACCACCCCGGATGCCGCAGTGCGGATGAGGAGCTGGAAATATTTTCGAAAGCTCATTGATTTTTGCGGCGACCTCAGCGGTCCTGTCATGGTATTCGGTTCGCCCAAAGGGAGAAATACCTTGGGCGGCATATCAGTTGCGGAAGCAACGAAATATTGGGCCGAAGGTCTGGCCAAAGTCGCAGACCATGCCCAAGGCCGTAATGTCCAGATATTAATCGAGCCTCTGGGCCATAACCAGACCGATGTGGTCAACACCATGGGCGACACCATAAAAATCGTACAGGAGATCAACCATCCGGCCATTCAGACCATGTTCGACTTCCATAATACATTGGATGAAACAGACCCATTCCACGTTATCATCGAAAAATATTTTTCACATATCCACCATATTCATGTTCAGGAAATGGACGGTAAATATCTGGGTTCCGGGAATGGTGTAAATGACTATGGGCAAGCCTTTCAGTCCTTAAAGGATTTGCGCTTTAACGGGTGGGTATCTTTGGAAGTATTTGATTTCTCTCCCGGCCCCCAAACCATAGCCCAAGCGTCAATGTCCACGTTAAAGAAGATAGACGGGAAATTAGATGTAAAAGATGGAGTTTGATCTAACAGACACTATCGAGCCGGATAATGACTTCTTCCTGAAGTCGTCAGTTGACAAAATTTCCTGGCAGGTGTAGATTTCGATCGGTAGTCGAGGTTTAGATATACTCTTCATTTCTTGAATTTTGGCCAGGTGCGGATAGTGGCACGATCTCCGCTATTAGGAATAACCATCTAATGCGATGGAAATTAGTGATACGTCCCAGGATTTAATTAGGTTTGCCTTAAAGATAAATGGCCAATCTCATCCTGACGAAGAATCGCATGACCTTTGAGAAAATCTAACTATCGCACCAAAGTAAAGGGTTCAATTCCCCAGTCATTACAAGAGAAATATATATTTTCCTCTTCCTGGGTGCCACTGGGGTTTTTGAAAACAGTCCCACAAGATTCTATCCCCCAAAATCTTTTCTGGTACTTACTACAGATCATGTCCCCTTCAATGCGACTTTTGCCGGTATCGGTATGAACCGGTTCTCCTCCCTGCCAGGCAAATTCTCCATTCGACTTACGATCAAGAAACCATTGCTGGCGGTCAAAACCAAATCCTGTTATCTTTGCTCCAAAAAAAAGCCTTCTAATTTCATCCCCGGTTAATTGGTTTTCTGGGAAAGCAGGGAAATATCCCGAGGGCGTCCCCGGCAGTCCCGCCTTAATTATCCCCTCGGCATACCGGTTCGCAACGCTTTGGTCCTTGAAGGGGAAGAAGAACATGACCAAAGGCAGTTTTTGTTTGACGGTCCACCCTTTTTGGTAGATATCCAATGCTTGACGGGCCTCTTTCTCCCGGCCGAGCAGCCCATAGATAGATGAAAGCCAGGCAGCCCAGCCGGTCAAATCAGGATTTATTCGTTGGGCTTTCTCCATCAACGTTGCCGCCTCTTCCAGGTTCCCCAGGCAGAATTGGGCGATCCCAAGTTGAATTAAATAGCGGGCCGGGTTATGAGGATCGAGGCGCAGGGCGCGATTGAAGAAGTCGATTGCCGTCCTCGGTTTACCGCTGAAATTCATGACAAAGCCCATCCCGAGATTGCAGGAAGGATCGTTGGGATCTAAAGCGAGCGCCCTTTGCTGTTCGGATATTGCCTTGTCATGCTGACGCCGGAACAAGTACAGCATGCCATTAACATGATGCGCAATGGCCGATGGATTTTTCATGGCTAGCCCAAGATACTCCCTCACCCGCAAACGCGCCTCATTTATGTCGATATCCAATCCCTTCCAGAATCCGACAACATACGTGCCTGTCCAAAGAGCAAGAGCCAATTCCCCGTATGCCCGCGTAAAGTTTGGATCAATTTCGGTCGCGTTTTTATAAGATTGAACCGCCTTGCCTATATCTTCGGAGGTGTACCGGAGATAATGCGACCGTCCCCGCAGGAACAGGTCATACGCTTTCACATTGTTGGTCCCCTTCCAGGCCATCTGATCTTTTTCACTGCCAGTCAGCTTCACTGCCAGAGCAGTAACAATATTCTGAGTGACCTTGTCCTGCAAAGCAAAAACCCTGTCCATTGTTCCGTCATACCGCTCTGCCCATAGGTGATGGCCGGTCATGGCATCAATAAGTTGGGCATTAATTCGGATTTCCTCTCCGGCCTTCCGTACACTTCCCTGCAGGATGTAGCGTACCCCGAGATCTTCGGCTACATTTTTGGCTTTTACAGGTTTCCCCTTGTAAGTGAAGGATGAATTCCGGGAAATCACCATTAGACCAGAAATCTTGGACAAGTCGGTTATTAGGTCATCGGTCATCCCGTCGCTGAAGTATTCCTGCTCCTTGTCGTTACTCAAGTTCAAGAAAGGCAGCACGGCGATAGAGGGCCCATCCGGCAGGGAGTGCTTCATTCGATCAATGGAGGCAACCTCGATCAGGGCGGGTTTCAGGCTGGCGATGAATTGATCCCAGGCCTCGCCGCTTCGATAATCACCGAAGGTGATTGAAATTTCATTCAAACCTACCCCGATTTTATCTATTGCGAACTTCAGCCTCACATTCTCTTCGCTTCCCATGTAATCAAAGAGATTCGCCCACCCATCCTTTTCGGCATCGGTAAAGGAATAGACCTTGCCGATGGCTCCATCCCCCTCCTCTTTCTTCTTCTTTCCCTCAACCTTGAAAAGCGGGGCATCTTCCAAGTTTGGCAGGGCGTCCCTCCACTTCGTGTAAATCCGGTGCAGCAGATTCTCCTTCTCGGAGGATCCCGCTGCACCCCCGATGGTTTCATTTAAAAGGGCAAGCAAATCAATATGTTCCTGCAGAGGAATGGACTTGATCTTCCCCGATTTTTTCATCTCATTGACGACTAAGGAGATCACCGAGAGATAAAAACTTCGGGAAGGGGAGTTGAAATGCAGGGTGAATGGAGTTCTGCCCTTGAGATGAAGATGGAGCTTGAATTCATTTAGGTCAATCTGGAGGGAAGGTCTCGAACTTTCACCCATTTTTATCCCCACGGCTTGGGCTTTAATCCTGGATATTCTTAAGGGCAGGGAGGGTCCAAAAATAATCGCACGGTAGAACACCGTGTTCCACCGTGAGGATTATACCAGAAAGGTAATAATGATAGAAAATAATTTTTTTAATGAATGAATAAGGAGCTTTCTTATGGGTATCGCTCCAGTTGAAGGGTATCTTAAGAATCAATTTATTAAATAAATTCAGATATTTATTAATTTTTTCTTCACATTATAAAGGGAGGTGAGGTCCTATGAACTGACCGAAAAGGGAAAAAGGAGGACGATTGTTCGTTTGGCGGAAAATAAAAAAATTAAGGAGGAAAAGATCATGGCTGCAAAAAAATTATTAAGCAGGTTCTTTGTTTTAACGGTCATCGCGATTTGCGTTCTGGGGTCTGCCATTCAGGCCGGGGCAGAATCCATGAAAATGATGGTTACCTGCGGGGCATTAAAGGGCGAGCGGTTCCCCGTTGGAGACGTGGAAGGACTCGGAACCGCTTATATTGTCAGAGACGGTGCGTTCGTTTTAGATGATGGGGAATTCGGATCTCTGCGGGTCCTCGCCGTTGTCCACACCGGACCCGGGAAGGGGATATTTTTGGGGATTAATGTCTTCACTTTTGCGGATGGTTCCACAATCGTGACGACATCGCAACCGGGATCATTCTGGCCGGATCCCGACAAAAAGGTTGCCGCGCTTCAGAAATCGATGGGGGAAATTATCAACGGGACGGGTAGATTTAAAGGAATTAAAGGAACGCAGACCATGACCGGAAAAATGTTGAAACCACTCAAGGGAGATTTTGCCGGCAAGGCCTACAGCGAATTTATTTTGAACTATACTCTTTCTCCCCAATAATTGATTCGGGAGGTCTCTTTGGGAGAACAAGAAATTTAATCGCCGTGTAGCCTGCCGTCAAACAGGGCAAGATTGCACCAATGACCAATTCGGGAAGGCTAGGCATTGGACTTCCAAGGAAAGGCATGGAAAGGATATCCCAGAAGGATCCAATGTGAAGGCTCCAATGGGATTTAGAAGTTCCCCTTGGAGCTTTCTCCCTTGAGTTTTTGGTTGATCCTTCTTTGTAACCTGCAAAACCCTCAAGAATAAAGGGAGGAAATGATCATGGCTTCAAAAAATTCATTGGAGAAGGCTCTTCTAATCATGCTAATATTGATTGGGTCAGCTATTTTTCTGTCCCTAGCTGCCGCGGCCGCCCCGAAATGGCCGATCCCGGACGGGGTCAAGACAATGGAGGTCAATGGCTACGACATGGCCTATCAGGAAACCGGCAGCGGGGTTCCGCTTATCCTCATCCATGGGGCTGTGAACGATTATCGAACTTGGGCACTTCAAGTTCCAGAGCTTTCAAAAACCTACCGCACAATCCCCGTGAGTCTTCGGCATTGTTACCCTGAAAAGTGGAATGGTTTGGGAGATGATTGTTCGGTTACTCAGCATGTATCCGATGTCGCCGCTCTTATCAGAAGCATGAATCTTGGTAAAGTTCACCTTCTTGGACATTCCCGAGGCGGTGAAGTTGCCCTGAACGTGGCAAGGCTTCATCCTGAAACTATTCGCACCCTCATTCTCGAAGACGCCAATATGGAAAACCTCCTTCCAAAAACGCCCGAAACCCAAAGACGCGAGGCTGCTATAAAGGGGTTCAGAGAATACCTTCGAGGGATTCTTGCGGCAGGCGATGCCGAAAAAGCGGCAAAGGTATTCGTAGACGCTGTGAACGGTCCTGGAACGTGGGACAAACTCCCTCCCGAACGAAGGATAACCCCTGTTGATAACATAGGGACCGCCATGGAGAGCGCCGAAAGGCCTAAAGTGAGCTGCGTCGATATCCAGAAATTCAACTTTCCTATTTTGCTGCTAATCGGCGAGCGAAGCCCAAAGCACAATGGCATCATGATTGAAGCTATTCGGCAATGTAAACCAGAAATTCTTGCGCCGTTAATTGTCCCAAACGGTACCCATTTAATGCATCGAGACAACCCGGAGTTTTTTAACAAGAGCGTTTTGGATTTCTTGAAAAAGCACTGAGCACCCATCTGTTTAAAGAGGCGATGGCAGATAGACACCGCCTCACACTCCTTTTTTTTGAAAATTTGTAAAATTGCATGAAGCTGCTATATCTCTATCTGTTTCCCGATCATCAAAATAGTTTGGATATCGATATCATTTATTGAATCGGGCTACGTCATTTCTACCCGGAATGAGCAATCCATAAAACAACCTTTCGCTGAAGTGTAGCAGGTGAAAGCGTCACTTGCAAAAAGTGTGTAAAGCTCCTATCTTCCTTTAATTTCGGGAAGACCAAAAAGTTTTCCGATATTCAAAATATGATGGTCTCGTAAAAAGTCGTAAAACTGTCACTCCTGCGAAAGCAGTCCGCCTCAGACGGACAGAACTGCTTTAATTAACTATAGGGGTAGGGAGGGCCGATTGGTTTCGGTCCCCCCTCCCTCCGAACCGGACTGGCGGATCTCCCGCATCCGGCTCTCCAGTTGGTGGTTTTACCTCCAGGAGGATTGACGAAGCATGGACAGA